>CAMDKE010000125.1 GCA_945901215.1 Comamonas sp. lk | reverse complement strand
TGGCGCGCTCTTCGCCCATGGAGGCTTCGACCACGGCACGGCGGGACAACACGACGTTGTTGCGCTTGCGATCGAGCTTGATGACCTTGAATTCCATGGTCTTGTTTTCGTACGGAGACAGGTCCTTGGTAGGACGTGTGTCGACGAGGGAACCTGGCAGGAACGCGCGGATGCCGTTGACCAGAACGGTCAGGCCACCCTTGACCTTGCCGCTGGTGGTACCAGTGACAAACTCGCCGGATTCGAGGGACTTTTCCAGAGACATCCACGAAGCGAGGCGCTTGGCGGTGTCGCGGCTGACGATGGTGTCGCCGTAGCCGTTTTCCATGGCAACGATAGCCACAGACACAAACTCACCTACTTGAACTTCGAGTTCACCCTTGTCGCTCTTGAACTCGGACAAAGGAACATAAGCCTCGGACTTGAGGCCGGCGTTAACGACGACAAAGTTGTGTTCGATGCGAACGACTTCAGCGGTAACGACTTCACCAATACGGGTTTCAGAGGCTTTTTGTGACTCTTCAAATAGGTCTGCGAAAGATTCGGACATGCTGCGTGCGGAAATAAAACCGCGGGGTTAAGTTGTTGAACCCCAAGACCATGCGCATGCAGCGCGAAGGGAGTCTTGGGGACCTTGCCAGGGCCAATGCGGCCCCGGGCTTCTGTCGCCAGCCCGTTTATTCCACCAAAGTGGAAGAAAAGGGCTGCTTGTCTTGCCACCAGTTCAACACCTGCGTGACGGACGCTGGGACCGTCAATGCAGAGTTGTCCAGCAACTCGGCGTCTTGTGCCGGCTTCAAGGGCGCCACGGCCCGGGACGTATCCCGCGCATCGCGCGCCTCTAAGTCTGCGCAAAGAGAGGCGAGTGTAGTCGAAATTCCCTTTGAAATCAATTGCTTATAGCGCCTCTCAGCGCGGCACGCGGCGCTGGCGGTCAGATAGACCTTGAGTATGGCGTCCGGGAAGATCACTGTACCCATGTCACGCCCGTCGGCCACCAACCCCGGCAGGCGGCGAAAACTGTGTTGCAAATCAACCAGCGCCGCGCGCACCGCACCCAGGCTGGACACCGCTGAGGCATTCATGCCTGCCTGTTCGGTGCGAATGGCCTCGCTGATGTCTTGCAAACCAAGCCAGACGCGATCACCCTCGAAGCGAATGTCCAGCGTGGCCGCCAGCGCAGCGACGGCGTCGGCGTTGGCATCGTCCAGCGCCAGGCCCGCTTGCAGCGCGGCGTAAGCGGTAATGCGGTACAAGGCCCCGGAGTCCAGAAAGTGGTAGCCCAGTTGTGCAGCCAGTGTGGACGCCAGCGTGCCCTTGCCCGACGCTGTGGGTCCGTCCACACACAGCACCGGAATCGCGCTAGGCGCGGCCTGGGCGACCGCAAACAGGGTTTCAAAATAGTCCGGGAAGGTTTTGCCCACGCACTTGGGGTCTTCGATACGCACCGGCAAACCCGCCGGGTTGAAGGCCGCCAGCGAAAAACACATGGCGATGCGGTGGTCATCGTAGGTGTGGATGCTCGCTGGCTTCCAGTTTTCGGCGCTCAGCGGGTGGATGCGCAGCCAATCCGGGCCTTCCTCGACGTGCGCACCGAGCTTTCGCAGTTCGGTGGCCATGGCGGCAATGCGGTCGGTTTCTTTGACGCGCCAGCTGGCAATATTGCGCAGCTCGCTCGGGCTATCGGCGTACAGCGCCATGACCGCCAGCGTCATGGCCGCATCGGGGATGTGGTTGAAGTCGCCGGTAATTGCGCGCAGCGGCCAATGCCCGCGCGAAATATGCAACCAGTTCGGCCCTTTTTCCACCACCGCGCCCATGCTTTGCGCGGCTTCTACAAAGCGGATGTCGCCCTGAATCGAGTCCGCGCCCACGCCTTCAATCCGGATGCCGGGGCCCGAAACGATGGCTCCCAGGCCAATAAAGTAGCTGGCTGACGACGCGTCTGCCTCCACATGGATGCTGCCCGGCGACTGGTAGCGACTGCCTTTGGGAATGACAAAGGCGCCGTGCGCTTCGCTGCGCACCGCAATGCCAAAGCGTGCCAGCAGGTTGAGCGTGATGTCGATATAGGGCTTGCTGATGAGGTCGCCGACCACCTCGATGGTGATGTCCTGCGCGTGCGCCACCAGCGGCATCGCCATTAGTAAGGCGGTGAGAAACTGACTGGACACGTCGCCGCGCACTTGGATCGGGGCGTGGAGCTGGAGCGCTGGCTTGCCAATGCGCAAGGGCGGAAAGCCCTCGGTGCCGAGGTAATCAATCTGGCAACCCAGCAGGCGCAGCGCATCGACCAGGTCGCCAATCGGGCGCTCATGCATGCGCGGCACGCCTGAGAGGGTGAAATCGCCACCCATCACCGCCAGCGCGGCGGTGAGTGGGCGCATGGCGGTGCCCGCGTTACCCATGAAAAAGGAGATGGGCGCGCCGGTTTGTGCGCGTTCGCCCAGGCCGGTGATGGTGGCAGTGTTGCCCTGGACGTCCACGCCGCAGCCCAGTTGGCGTAAGGCCGCCAGCATGACCTGCGTGTCGTCCGAGTCCAGCAGGTCGTGGACGACGTTGGTGCCTTCGCACAGGGCCGAAAGCAGCAGCACCCGGTTAGAAATGCTTTTGGAGCCGGGCAGGGCGACGGTGCCACTGGCGGTTTGTAGGGGGGGCAGGTCTAAAAAAGCGGTAGAAAACATTACTTTGTCGGTGGCGGTGCGCCCAGGCTCCAGGACGCGCGTGCATCGCTGGCTTGGCGGATGAGAGCCTCGACCGCAGCGGCGTCGGCATGGGAAATGGCGTGCTCCAGAACATCCAGGCTGGTGCGAAAACTCGCGATTTGAGAAAGAACTTCGACTCCGTTGGCTAACAGAATATCGCGCCAGACGGCCGGGTCGCTGGCGGCGATGCGGGTGAAGTCGCGAAAGCCGGGACCGGCCAAGGATAGGAAATCAGCACCCTCTGGCTGGGCGGCGATGGCATTCATCATGGCAAAGGCCAGCAGGTGGGGCAGGTGGCTGACGGCGGCAAAGGCGGCGTCGTGTGCGGGTGCGGACATGTGGCGCACCCGGCAGCCCAGTGCGCGCCACACGGCGTCGGCCTGGGCCAGTTGCTTTTCGCCCGTAACTGGGAGGGGGGTCAAAATGACTTGGCAGTTCGCGTAAAGCGTAGCATCGGCGTGCGCCACCCCTGCCACTTCTTTGCCGGCAATAGGGTGCGCAGGCACGAAACTGCCAATGGCCTGCCCCAGCGCGCGCTCGGCGGCGGCTACCACGTCGGTTTTGGTGGAGCCTACGTCCATCACCAACGTTGTGGCCGACAAGACGCCCGCTATGGCCGTCAAGGTGGCTTGCGTGGCGGCAACGGGCACGGCCACCAGCACCAAGTCCGATCCGAGCGCGGCATCCGTCGCGGTCGCGGCCACGGCGTCCACCACGCCCATGGCCAGCGCCCGCTCGCGGGTGGATGCGGATGGGCTGAACCCGACAACGTGGCGAACCAAACCGGCGCGCTTGAGCGCCAGCGCAAACGATCCGCCCATCAGGCCGCAGCCCACCAAACCCAGTTGTTCAAACATCACGCTGCGTTCACCTTAGTCAGCCAGCGGGTAAGTGCCCAGCACTTTGTAAAAGGCGCACAGGTTTTGCAAATCTTCCAAGGCGGCTTTGACGTGCGGCTCGGACGGGTGGCCCTGCAGGTCGATGTAAAAGAAGTATTCCCATTGTCCGGAGCGTGCCGGGCGCGATTCAAATCGCGTCATGGACACACCGTGTCGTTTGAGCGGCACCAGCATGTCGTGCACGGCGCCGGGGCGGTTCGGCACGGAGACTACCAGGCTGGTGCAGTCCCGCCCGCTGGCCTCGGGGGCAGGCAGGGTGGCGGGCAGGCAAACGACAACAAAGCGGGTGCGGTTGAAGGCGTCGTCTTGAATGGCGCGCGCGGCCAGGTGCAGGCCAAAGGTGGCTCCAGCGCGCTCGCCGGCAATCGCCGCCCAGGTGGGCTGGCTGGCGGCAAGTCGGGCGCCTTCGGCGTTGCTCGACACCGCGCGCCGCTCGGCGTGCGGAAGGTGGGTAGTCAGCCACTGTTGGCACTGCGCCAGCGCCTGTGGGTGGGCTAGCACCGCCTCAATGCCATCCAGCGAATTGCTGGCGCGCAGCAAATGGTGGCGCACCATCAGGCTGATCTCGCCCACGATGTGCAAGGGCGTGGTCAGCAGCAAATCGAGCGAGCGGGTGACCACGCCTTCGGTACTGTTCTCTACCGGCACCACGCCAAATTCGGCCGATCCAGCGGTGGCGGCCTGGAACACTTCGTCAAAACTGCCGCAAGGCACATGGGTGACGCTGGAGCCAAAGAAGCGCAGCGCGGCCTCTTCGCTGAAGGTGCCTGCCGGGCCCAGATAGGCCACGCGCTGGGGTGCCTCCAGGGCGCGGCAGGCGGACATGATTTCGCGCCAGATGTAGGCCACGCTCTCGGGTTTGAGTGTGGCCGCATTGCGGGTTTGGGCATTGGCTTGTTGCAAATTGCCGATGACTTGGGCCTCGCGCTCGGGGCGAAATACCACCGACCCTTCGCCTTTTTTGAGTTCTCCTACTTCGTGCGCCAGACCTGCGCGGCGGTTCAGCAAGGCAAGCAGTTCGAGGTCCAGGGCGTCGATTTGCAGGCGGAGGTCGGACAGTGTTTTGGTCATCAAGTGCCCTTTGTTTGGCTTAAGCGTGGCGCCGCTCAAATTCTTGCATATAGGCCACCAGCGCCTGCACACCAGTTAGCGGCATGGCGTTGTACAGGCTCGTGCGCATGCCACCTACCGATTTGTGGCCCTTGAGTTGCAATAGACCGGCGGCAGCGGCGCCGCTCAGAAAAGCATCGTTCAAGGCCTCGGTACGCAGAAAAAACGGCACGTTCATGCGCGAGCGGCAGTGCGCTGCCACCGGGTTGGAGTACAGGCCCGAGCTGTCAATGGCCTGGTACAAGGCTCGCGCTTTGGAGATATTTTGCACCTCCATAGCCGCAATGCCGCCTTGGCGCTGTAGCCAGTCAAACACCAAACCGGCCATGTAAATGGCGTAGGTGGGCGGCGTGTTGTACATCGAGCCGTTGGCAGCCACGGTTTGGTAGTTGAAGGCGCTGGGGCAAATAGCCATGGCGTGGCCCAACAGGTCTTCGCGCACCACGACCAGCGTCAAACCGGCAGGCCCCAGGTTTTTTTGTGCGCCGCCAAAAGCCAAGCCTATTCGACTCCACTCCACAGGACGTGAAGCCACCTGCGATGAAAAATCGACCACCAGGGCGGCGTCCGAGCCCAATGCCTTCAGGTCGGGCAGCGCCTGGAATTCCACGCCATGGATGGTTTCGTTGCTGCAAATGTGCACGTAGCTTGCGCCTTGGCGTATTTCCCAGCTTGCCGGATCGGGAATGTCGGTGAATCCCGACGCCTGGCTGCTTGCGGCCAGATGGGTGTCGCTGTATTTCCCGGCCTCTTGCAAGGACTTCTGGCTCCAACTGCCCGTGACCACAAAGTCGGTCTGACCGCGTTGACCCGGCTGGGCGCGCAGGGCGTTGAGGTTCATTGGGACGATGGCGTTTTCTGCCAAGCCACCGCCTTGCATGAACAAAATCTTGAAGTGTGCGGGCACCGCTAGCAGGCTGCGCAAGGTACTTTCCGCATGCGCGCAGATGGACGTGAACTCTTTGCCCCGGTGGCTCATTTCCATCACGCCCATGCCGCAGCGCTTGCCGTTGGCGTCAGGCCAGTCCAGCATCTCGCTGGCCGCTTGCACCAGCACTTCTTCGGGCATGGTGGCCGGACCGGCCGAAAAGTTATAGGGTCGGGTCACGCGGGCGCCCCGGCTTAAACGTCGGTAGGCGCGTCGCTCTCGGCGCCGCCATCGGCTTCGGGCGTGTCGCCTCCGTCCGTGGCCTCCGACGGGTTGGCGTCGTTTTCCACAATGCGCTGCAGGCCGCTGAGCTTGGAGCCTTCGTCCAACCCGATCAGCGTCACGCCTTGGGTGGCGCGGCCGAGTTCGCGGATTTCAGAAACGCGGGTGCGCACCAGCACGCCACGGTCGGTGATCAGCATGATTTCGTCGTCAGCGTGTACCAGCGTGGCGGCTACGACCTTGCCATTGCGCTCTGTTTGCTGGATGGCGATCATGCCCTTGGTGCCGCGCCCGTGGCGGGTGTATTCGGTAATGCTGGTGCGTTTGCCATAGCCGTTTTCGGTGGCAGTCAGCACGCTTTGCAGCTCGTCTTCCGCCACCAGCATGGCGATCACGCTTTGGCCGTCTTCGAGGTTCATGCCCTTGACGCCACGCGACTGGCGCCCATGCGCGGTCACTTCGTCTTCGTTAAAGCGAACTGCTTTGCCGCCGTCCGAGAACAGCATCACATCGTGCTGCCCGTCGGTAATCGCCGCGCCAATCAGGTAGTCGCCTTCGTCCAGGTTCACGGCAATGATGCCGACCTTGCGCGGGTTGCTGAAGTCGTCCAAGGGCGTCTTTTTGACCGTGCCCATGGACGTGGCCATGAACACATACTGGTCCGCCGGGAAAGTGCGCTTGTCGCCGGTCAGTGGCAGCACCACGGTGATTTTTTCGCCCTCCTGCAAGGGGAACATATTGACGATGGGCCGCCCGCGCGAGCCGCGCGAGCCCTGCGGCACTTCCCAGACCTTGAGCCAGTACAGGCGGCCCCGGTTGCTAAAGCACAGGATGTAGTCGTGGGTGTTGGCGATGAACAGCTGGTCCACCCAGTCGTCTTCTTTGGTGGCAGTGGCCTGTTTGCCGCGCCCGCCGCGCTTTTGCGCCCGGTATTCGCTTAAGGGCTGGCTCTTGATGTAGCCACTGTGGCTGAGCGTGACCACCATGTCGGTGGGCGTGATCAGGTCTTCGGTGCTCAGGTCGTAAGAGCTGTGCTCCACCAGACTGCGGCGCGCGCCTATCTTGGTTTGACCAAATTCCTGGCGGATGGTGCCCAGCTCGGTGGTGATGATGGTCGAAACGCGCTCAGGCTTGGCCAAAATGTCCAACAGGTCGTCAATCTCGGCCATCACCTCTTTGTATTCGGCAACGATTTTGTCTTGCTCCAGCCCGGTCAGGCGCTGCAGGCGCATTTGCAAAATTTCTTGCGCTTGCGTGTCTGAGAGGCGGTACAGGCCATCGCTGCCCATGCCGTAGGCTTTTTCCAGACCCTCGGGGCGGTAGTCGTCGGCGTTGACCACGCCGCCGTCGCTGCGGCTGCGGGTCAGCATTTCGCGCACCAGCTTGCTGTCCCAGCTGCGCGTCATCAGTTCGGCCTTGGCAACAGGGGGCGTGGGCGCGTTGCGGATGATGGCAATAAAGTCGTCGATATTGGCCAGTGCCACCGCCAGGCCTTCGAGCACATGGCCGCGCTCGCGCGCCTTGCGCAGGTTGAACACGGTGCGGCGTGTGACCACTTCGCGGCGGTGCTGCAAAAACACCTCAATCAGGTCTTTCAGGTTGCACAGCTTGGGCTGCCCGTTAATCAGGGCCACCATATTCATGCCAAAGGTGTCTTGCAGCTGGGTTTGCTTGTACAGGTTGTTGAGCACCACTTCGGGCACTTCGCCGCGCTTGAGCTCAATCACCAAGCGCATGCCCGATTTATCGGACTCGTCCTGGATGTGGCTGATGCCCTCGATTTTTTTCTCGTGCACCAGCTCGGCCATGCGCTCTTG
>CAMDKE010000124.1 GCA_945901215.1 Comamonas sp. lk | reverse complement strand
A
The DNA here is from genome assembly GCA_945901215.1 of Comamonas sp. lk. Lineage (GTDB taxonomy): Bacteria > Pseudomonadota > Gammaproteobacteria > Burkholderiales > Burkholderiaceae_C > Allorhodoferax. Next base: position 7,691 of record CAMDKE010000124.1, on the reverse strand, counting down.
GCGTGCTGCTGCTTGACGAAGTGGAAAAGGCCCACCCCGATGTTTTCAACGTGCTGCTGCAAGTGCTGGACGACGGGCGCCTGACCGACGGCCAGGGCCGCACCGTGGACTTCAAGAACACCGTGATCGTGATGACCAGCAATATTGGCTCACACATGATTCAAAGCATGGTGGGCCAAGACAGCGAAGATATCAAGGAAGCGGTGACTGGCGAACTCAAAAACCATTTTCGGCCTGAGTTCTTGAACCGGATTGACGAGACCGTGGTGTTCCATGCCTTGGATGCGTCGCACATTGCCAGCATCGCCAAAATTCAGCTCCAGACCCTGGCCAACCGGCTTGCGCGCATGGATTACACATTGGAGGTGTCTGACGCCGCTGTGGCTGAACTGGCCAAAGTCGGATTCGATCCCGTGTATGGTGCAAGGCCTTTGAAACGGGCGATTCAGCAGCGGCTGGAAAACCCGCTGTCCAAACTTCTACTGGAAGGGAAATTTATTCCCAAGGACGTCATTGCGGTGGATGTGGACCCCATTCACGCACCGGGTCAATTTACCTTCCAAAAGATAAGTTGACGAAGCCCGGTGACAGGCTGCCCGACTTGCTAGGGCAACCGGTGCAGCTTTAGGGTGATTTGGCCGGGCTCGCGTCGGCTGACACGCGGCGCGCGCCATCAAACCGGCGTGCCCAATAGGCTAAGCCCATGTCTTCTACCCGGACTTCGGCGCCGGGTTTGGGGGAGTGAATGAACTTGCCGTTGCCGATGTAGATACCCACGTGGCTAAAGGCGTGGCGCATGGTGTTGAAAAACACCAGGTCTCCCGGGCGCAGTTCGGCGCGGTCAATGGTTTGGGTGGCAGCCGCTTGTTGGGCTGCGTTGCGGGGCAAGACCAGTCCAATGGTTTGTTCGAACATGGCTTTGACAAAGCCGCTGCAGTCAAAACCGGTGTCCACGGTGCTGCCGCCGCGCCGGTAAGGAACGCCCAGGAAACCCATGGCGCCGACTACCAATTCCGATGCCTGCGCCTGGACCTGGTTGCTTGCCTCGCCAATACGGGCGAGCAGGCCTCTTTCAGTCAAAAAGGTGGTGAGTTCATCGACCGGTGCCTGGGCTTGGGCCGCAGCATTCACGCTGCTCAGGGCAAGCACCAGGGCTAGAAGAGGATACACGCGCATAGCAAGAGCTTAACGTTGTAACTTGCCGGCTGTCAAGTAACTTTACCCCTGCCTGAAGTGCTAAGTGCTTGATCTGCTTGCAGAATTTTCAAGGAACCGGCTTGGATTTGACCGCTCTTTTTGGAGGCGTTTTTTTACATTGACACAGTGGTTATGCTTCTCGCCATCCTTGGAATGAAAGAAACACATGCTGCTCGACGCCCATGACAGCCAGCTGGTGCTGGTGGATTACCAAATCAAACTGATGCCGGCTATGTTGGACGCGCCGGGCGTGATTGCCAACGCGGTGCGCTTGGCGCGCTTGTCGGCGTTGATGGCGGTTCCGGTTGTGTTGACCGAGCAAGCGCCCGCCAAACTGGGCACCACGCTGCCTGAAATACTCGCTGCCCTGAGCTCTATTCCGGGTGCTACGGCGAAAACCCTGGCGAAAATGCAGTTCAGTGCGGTGGAAGAGGGCTTGGGGGATTGGCTGCGTCCACCAGCTAAGCCGGTCCAAGGCAATGCGCGCAGCCTACCCAAGCATCTGCAAAAAGCATCTTCTGACGCGCAGGCACGAGCCGGCATTGTGCTTGCCGGATGTGAGGCCCATATCTGTTTGCTGCAGACGGCGCTGCACCTGTTGGAGGATGAGTTCGAGGTCTGGGTCGTGACGGACGCTTGCAGTTCCCGCACTGAGCGCAACCGCGATGCTGCTTTTGACCGACTGGCCGGGGCTGGTGCTGAACTGGTGACCACCGAAATGGTGGCGTTTGAGTGGCTGCGCAGCGCTGAGCATCCGGCCTTCAAGGACGTACAGGCGCTGGTCAAGTAGCGCCTTATCCCGTCGGGCATGCTCCTCTTGCTGCGAAGTCAGCCTCTTGCAAGTTGGGCGTTCATAATTATGAATTAAGTTTTTCACTGATCGCAGGACCTGCTTGGAGATACACACAATGACCGCTTATGCAGAATTTCACCGCCGTTCCATAGAAGACCGGGACGGTTTTTGGGCCGAACAAGCCCAGCGCATCGATTGGCAGACGCCGCCAGCGCAGATTTGCGACTACAGCAAACCTCCGTTTGCGCACTGGTTTGTGGGCGGCACAACCAATCTGTGCCACAACGCTCTGGATCGCCATCTCAAGGACCGGGCGAACCAGAATGCATTGATTGCGGTTTCCACAGAGACCAACACCGAACGCGCCTACACCTTCGCACAATTGCACACGGAGGTGCAATGCATGGCTGCCTCTCTTTTGGGCCTGGGCGTAAAGAAAGGCGATCGCGTGCTGATATACATGCCCATGATTGCCGAGGCGGTTTTTGCCATGCTGGCGTGCGCGCGCATTGGCGCGATCCACTCGGTGGTGTTTGGTGGTTTTGCGGCCGGGTCACTCGCTACGCGTATTGAAGACTCGTCTCCCACGGTGATCGTCAGTGCCGACGCGGGTTCGCGCGGCGGCAAGGTGGTGGAATACAAGCCCTTGCTTGACGAGGCCATCGCTACCTCAGCGCACAAACCGGCCGCCGTGTTGATGGTGGACCGACAACTCGCGGTCATGAATGTGGTGCCCGGGCGCGACCATCTGTGGGTCGACTTGCGTCAGCAGCACCGCAATGCGGTGGTGCCTTGCGAATGGGTGGAATCCAATCACCCCAGCTACACGCTCTACACCAGCGGCACCACCGGTAAGCCCAAAGGCGTTCAGCGTGACACCGGTGGCTACGCCGTGGCACTTGCCGCCAGCATGGAAACCATTTTTTGCGGCAAGCCGGGCGAAACCTACTTTTCCACCAGCGACATTGGCTGGGTTGTGGGCCACAGTTATATCGTCTACGGTCCGCTGATTGCCGGCATGGCCACGATACTTTATGAGGGCTTGCCCATTCGCCCGGACGGCGGCATCTGGTGGAGCCTGGTCGAGAAATACAAGGTCACCGTGATGTTCAGCGCGCCCACGGCCATTCGGGTGCTCAAAAAGCAAGATCCCGCCCTGCTCACCCGATACGACCTCAGCAGCCTGCGTGCGCTTTTCTTGGCCGGTGAGCCGCTGGACGAGCCCACGGCGCAATGGATTAGCGCCGGCTTGGGAAAAGCCATCATCGACAACTACTGGCAAACCGAGAGCGGCTGGCCGATTCTCACCATCGCCAACGGCGTGGAAAAAGCCGCGAGTAAGTTTGGCAGCCCTGGCGTGGCCATGTACGGCTACAACGTCAAACTGGTTGATGAGAACACCGGGGACGAGCTGCTAGGCGCCAACCAGAAAGGTGTGCTCACCATTGAGGGCCCCTTGCCCCCAGGCTGCATGCAAACCGTGTGGCAAGACGACGCGCGGTTTGTCAATACCTACTGGAAGAGCATTCCCGGCAAGCTGGTCTACAACACCTTTGACTGGGCGACGCGGGACCACGACGGTTACTACTTCATTCTGGGGCGCACCGACGATGTCATCAACGTGGCCGGTCACCGCTTGGGTACCCGCGAGATTGAGGAAAGCATCTCCGGTCACCCCAATATTTCCGAGGTGGCTGTGGTGGGGGTGACCGACACCCTCAAGGGGCAGGTCGCCATGGCCTTTGCCATCGTCAAAGATGCGGGCAGTTTGCCTGACGACGCGGCACGCGCCAAGTTGGAGGCGGAAATAATGAAGTTGGTGGACCACTCCATCGGCGCGATCGGGCGCCCTGCGCGGGTACGTTTTGTCACCGTGTTGCCTAAAACCCGCAGTGGCAAGCTGTTGCGTCGCGCCATCCAGGCGGTGTGCGAGGGACGTGACCCCGGCGACCTGACCACGATGGAAGACCCGTCTGCATTGCAACAGATAAAAGACATGTTCATCCACGAGGCCTGAGGCCACACGCGTCGCGTGGCTTGCATGTAAGTTTTGCCACCGGTAAGAGGTGGCAGAATGCGCGTTGTTACTTAGGCCCTTCCTGCCGCAGTCGCATCCGCCAACCGGTCAAGCCGTGGAGCGGAAGGTATATCAACCAGCTTATGTTTCCCTGAGGGAAACGGAGGTCAGCGAAAAATGAGTACGACACCATCTGTCTACACCGCCTACCAAGGCAACACCTTTCTCTTCGGGGGCAACGCGCCCTATGTTGAAGAGATGTACGAAAACTACCTGGCCAACCCCGGCAGCGTGCCAGACACCTGGCGTGAATACTTCGACGCCCTGCAGCATGTCCCCGCTACCGATGGCAGCAACGCAAAAGACGTTCCCCACCTGCCGGTCGTTAACGCATTTGCCGAACGCGCCAAGGCCGGTGGAACCCGCGTGGTGTTGGCTAGCGCCGATCAGGAAATGGGGCGTAAGCGTACCGCGGTCCAACAGCTTATCGCCGCCTACCGCAACGTGGGCCAGCGCTGGGCTGATTTAGATCCCCTCAAGCGCACTGGCCGCCCGGCAATCCCGGATTTGGAACCTTCGTTCTACGGCTTTGCCGACGCCGATCAGGAAACGGTGTTTGACACCAGCAACACGTTTTTTGGCAAAGACCGTATGCCTTTGCGCGAGCTGCTCAATGCGCTGCGCGAAACCTACTGCGGTACGCTGGGCTGTGAGTTCATGTACGCCACCGACCAGGACGAGAAACGCTGGTGGCAGCAAAAGCTGGAGAGCGTTCGCAGCAAGCCCAATTTCACTGCTGACAAGAAAAAGCACATTTTGGGGCGCCTGACTGCGGCCGAGGGTTTGGAGCGCTTTCTGCACACCAAGTACGTCGGGCAAAAGCGTTTTTCTTTGGAGGGCGGCGAGAGCTTTATCGCGGCCATGGACGAACTGATCCAGTCTGCTGGCTCCAAAGGCGTGCAGGAGATTGTGATCGGCATGGCACACCGCGGACGCCTTAACGTGCTGGTCAACACCATGGGCAAGATGCCCAAAGACTTGTTTGCCGAGTTTGACCACACGGCCCCCGAAGAGCTTGCCTCTGGCGACGTCAAATACCACCAGGGTTTTAGCTCCGACATGAGCACTGCGGGTGGCCCGGTACATCTGAGCTTGGCCTTTAATCCCTCGCACCTGGAAATTGTGAACCCTGTGGTGGAGGGTTCGGTGCGCGCCCGCATGGACCGCCGCTCCGACCCCCACGGCAAGCAGGTGTTGCCGGTGCTGGTGCACGGCGACGCCGCGTTTGGCGGCCAGGGCGTGAACCAAGAGACGTTGGCGCTTGCGCAGACCCGGGGCTACACCACGGGCGGCACGGTTCACATCATCATCAACAACCAGATCGGCTTTACCACCTCCGACCCGCGCGACATGCGCTCCAGTGTGTTTTGCACCGATATCGTGAAGATGGTGGAGGCGCCTGTATTGCACGTCAATGGCGACGACCCCGAGGCCGTGGTGCTTGCCACCCAGTTGGCCCTGGAATACCGCATGCAGTTCAGCAAGGATGTGGTGGTAGACATCATTTGCTTCCGCAAGCTCGGTCACAACGAGCAGGACACCCCTAGCCTGACGCAGCCGCTGATGTATAAAAAGATTGGCACCCACCCCGGCACCCGCAAACTGTTTGCCGACAAGCTGGTGGCCCAGGGGTTTGGCGACACGATTGGCGAGGACATGGTCAAGGCCTACCGCGCGGCGCTGGACGAAGGCCGCCACGCTGCCGACCCGGTGCTCACCAACTTCAAAACCAAATTCACCGTGGATTGGTCGCCCTTTCTGGGCAAAAAATGGACTGACGTGGGCGATACCGCGATTCCCATGGCCGAATGGAAGCGCTTGGCTGACCGATTGACCTCTATCCCCAACACGGTCACCCCCCACCAGCTGGTGAAAAAGGTCTACGACGACCGTGCCGCCATGGGCCGTGGTGACATTCCAGTGGATTGGGGCATGGGCGAGCACATGGCGTTCGCGTCCCTGGTGGCTAGCGGTTACCCGGTGCGCCTGTCGGGCGAAGACTGCGGACGCGGCACCTTTACCCACCGCCATGCCGTGATCCACGACCAAAATCGCGAAAAATGGGACGTAGGCACCTACGTTCCCCTGCAAAACGTGGCCGATAACCAGGCGCCGTTTGTTGTGATTGATTCCATCCTGTCCGAAGAGGCGGTACTGGGCTTTGAATATGGCTACGCGTCCAACGACCCCAACACCATGGTGATCTGGGAAGCGCAGTTTGGCGACTTTGCCAATGGTGCGCAGGTGGTGATCGACCAGTTTATTGCCTCGGGCGAAGTGAAGTGGGGCCGCGTCAATGGCCTGACGCTCATGCTGCCGCACGGTTACGAGGGCCAGGGCCCGGAGCACAGCTCTGCGCGTTTGGAGCGCTTTATGCAATTGGCTGCCGACACCAATATGCAAATCGTCCAGCCGACCACGGCCAGCCAGATTTTCCATGTGCTGCGCCGCCAGATGGTGCGCAACCTGCGCAAACCTTTGATCATCATGACGCCCAAGTCCTTGCTGCGCAACAAGGACGCGACCTCGCCTTTGAGCGAGTTCACCAAGGGCGGCTTCCAGACCGTGATTCCGGAGAGCAAAGAACTCAAGGCCGACAAGGTCAAGCGCATCGTCGCCTGCTCGGGCAAGGTGTACTACGACCTGGTCAAAAAGCGCGAAGAAAAAGGCGCGGACGACGTGGCCATTGTTCGGGTGGAACAGTTGTATCCCTTCCCGCACAAGGCTTTTGCCAACGAGATCAAAAAATACCCCCATGCCGCGGAAATCGTGTGGACCCAGGACGAGCCGCAAAACCAGGGCGCCTGGTTCTTCGTGCAGCACTACATTTACGAAAACATGGTGGAAGGCCAAAAGCTGGGTTATTCCGGTCGCGCAGCCTCCGCCTCGCCTGCAGTGGGCTACTCGCATTTGCACCAGGAGCAACAAAAAGCGCTGGTGGACGGCGCCTTTGCCAAGATCAAAGGCGTTGTGCTGACCAAATAAGCCCACCCGCTAACCCGTATTGAAAGAACACACCATGGCTATCGTAGAAGTAAAAGTTCCCCAGTTGTCCGAATCGGTGGCCGAAGCCACCATGCTGCAATGGAAGAAAAAGGTCGGTGACACCGTCGCGGCGGATGAAATCCTGATCGACATTGAGACCGACAAAGTCGTGCTCGAAGTGCCAGCCCCCTCGGCCGGCGTACTGATCGAAATCTTGGTGGCCGACGGCGGCACCGTGGCTGCCGAGCAGCTGATCGCCCGCATTGACACCGATGGCAAGGCGCCAGGCGCGAGTGCCACAAGCGCACCGGCTTCCGCTGCTGCCAGCGCCCCGGCCGTGTTGGCACCAACGGCTGCGGCCCCCGCTGCCTCGCAAGCCAAAGCCTCGGTCGCCATGCCTTCTGCCGCCAAACTGATGGCTGATAACCAGATGGCGGCGGGCTCGGTGGCGGGGAGCGGCAAGGACGGCCGCGTGCTCAAGGGCGATGTGCTGGCGACTTTGCAGGCGCCAGCGCCCGTGGTGGCTGCGGTACAGATTCCAACCGGTGTGCCGCAAAGTGCGTTACCCCAGGTGTCGACCCCGGCGAGCCTGGGTCTGATCGAGCGCCCCGAACAGCGCGTGCCCATGAGCCGCCTGCG
>CAMDKE010000123.1 GCA_945901215.1 Comamonas sp. lk | reverse complement strand
CCGCGTGCGCCACAACGCGGCCACCGGCCTACACGAGCTGCTCAAAGGGCTGGACCCGTCCAAGGACCAAAGCTACTTTTTGCACCGCCTGAACCAAGCGCAGCTGTCCAAAACCCTGTTTCCGGTGGGCGAGCTGCACAAGACCGAGGTGCGGCGCATCGCGGATGAGATCGGCCTGCCCAACGCCAAAAAGAAAGACTCCACCGGCATCTGCTTTATCGGCGAGCGGCCGTTTCGCGAGTTTTTGAACCGTTACATCGCCATGGCGCCTGGCCCTATCAAAAACCCCAAAGGTCAGACCATTGGCCAGCATGTGGGATTGTCGTTTTACACCCTGGGCCAGCGCCAGGGCCTGGGCATTGGCGGCCTCAAAGCCCGCGGCGCGCAAAAGGGCGGCGGCGAACACGCACCGTGGTTTGTGGCGCGCAAAGACTTGGACACCAACACCCTGTGGGTGGTACAAGGCCACGAGCACCCCTGGCTGCTGTCGCACGCCCTGAGCGCGCTGGACGCGAGTTGGGTGGCCGCAGTGGCGCCAAGCTCCAGCGCCACATTGGCGGCCAAAAGCCGCTACCGGCAAAGTGACAGCCCGTGCGTGTTGGACGCGGTGTTTGATGCAGCGTTCACCCTGCGGTTTGCGCACGCGCAGTGGGCGATTACGCCGGGGCAATCTGCCGTGCTGTATGACGGCGAGGTCTGCTTGGGCGGCGGCGTGATTGAGCACACCTTGGCGCTTGACGCGGCGCTGTAACTTTCGTCACATAACGCGTGGGAGAATGCCTACGCAGCTAAAAGAACAGCCCAAGGAGACCCGTTATGACCCGCCGCGCCACCAAAATCGTCGCCACCCTTGGCCCTGCCTCGAGCGATCCGGAAATGTTGGAAGCGCTGATCCGCGCCGGCGTGGACGTGGTGCGCCTGAACTTCAGCCACGGCACGGCCCAAGACCATATTGACCGCGCCCGCCTGGTGCGCGAAGCCGCCCACCGCGCCGGGCGCGAGGTGGCCATCATGGCAGACCTGCAGGGCCCCAAGATCCGCGTTGGCAAGTTTGCCCAGGGCAAGGTGTTTTTGGAGCATGGCCAAAAGTTCATTCTGGACGCCGAACGTACGGAGCTGGGCGACATCGACGCCGTCGGCCTGGACTACAAGGCGCTGCCTGAAGAGGTAAAGGCTGGTGACGTGCTCCTGCTCAACGACGGCCTGATCGTCATCACCGTCGACGCCGTAGTGGGCCAGCAGGTGCACACCACCGTCAAGCTCGGCGGCGAGCTATCCAACAACAAGGGCATCAACAAACAAGGCGGCGGTCTGACCGCGCCGGCGCTGACCGCCAAGGACATGGACGACATCCGTACCGCCATGGCCTTCCAGGCCGACTATGTGGCAGTGAGCTTTCCGAAGAGCGCCACGGACATGGAGATGGCCCGCCAGCTGTGCAATGTGGCAGCCGCCCAGTACAACCACAAGCCCGGCTTGATTGCCAAAATCGAGCGCGCCGAAGCGATACCTAAGTTATTGGAGATCTTGCTCGCCAGTGACGGCATCATGGTCGCACGCGGCGATTTGGCGGTTGAGGTGGGTAACGCCGCGGTACCCGCGCTGCAAAAACGCATGATCAAACTCGCACGCGAACACGACAAGGTGGTGATCACCGCCACGCAAATGATGGAGTCTATGATCACCAACCCGGTGCCGACCCGCGCCGAGGTGAGCGACGTGGCCAACGCGGTGCTCGACGGTACGGACGCAGTGATGCTCTCGGCCGAAACAGCGGCCGGCAAGTACCCTCTGGAGACGGTTAAGGAAATGGCCCAGATCTGTCTAGCGGCCGAAAATGACGAGGGCGCCAAACTCGATACCGACTTTATCGGCAAGACCTTTGGCCGGATCGACCAAGCCATTGCCATGGGCGCGCTGTTTACCGCACACCACATGGGCGCCAAGGCGATTGTGGCCATGACAGACAGCGGCTCGACCGCGCTGTGGATGAGCCGCCACCTGATTGCGGTGCCCATTTATGCGCTGACGCCCAAAGTGGCGAGCCAGCGCAAGATGACGCTGTACCGCAATGTGCGTCCGCTCTTAATGGGCAGTGTGGCCGACCGCGATGACGCCCTGCGTGACGCCGAGCAGCAGCTCAAACAGCTTAGCATCGTAGCCAGCGGCGATGTCTATGCCATCACCTGTGGCGAGCCCATGGGCGCGCCGGGTGGCACCAATATGCTTAGGATCTGCAGCGTGGTCTGAGAATCAAGCATTGCTTGGCCTGCGCAGCGACAAGAGATAGGGGTAAGTACGGCCATCACTTGGCATTTGTGTCGGCGTTAAAATTCGCCCGAGGTAAAAGTTACCAAGCAGTTACACACACTCCGGAGAACCCCCATGGCACTCGTTTCTTTGCGCGAATTGTTGGACCACGCCGCTGTTGAAGGCTACGGCATCCCCGCATTCAACGTCAATAACCTGGAGCAAATCCAGGCGGTCATGGAGGCGGCCAAAGAAGTGGGCGCTCCCGTCATCCTGCAGGCCAGCGCCGGCGCGCGCAAGTACGCGGGGGAAGCATTCATCAAGCACCTGGTTGCCGCCGCAGTGGAAACCTACCCCCACATTCCGCTGGTCATGCACCAAGACCACGGTCAAAGCCCGGCGGTGTGCCAGGGTGCGATTGACCTGGGCTTTAGCTCGGTGATGATGGACGGCAGCCTGGAGGCCGATGGCAAGTCGATTGCCAGTTATGAGTACAACGTGGACGTGACGCAGAAAGTGGTGGCCATGGCACACGCACGCGGTGTGACGGTGGAAGGCGAGCTTGGCTGCCTGGGCTCGCTGGAAACCATGCAGGGCGACAAAGAAGACGGCCACGGCACGGATGCGGTTATGACCATGGACCAGCTGCTGACCGATCCCGAGCAGGCGGCCGACTTTGTGCAACGCACCCAGCTCGACGCGCTGGCGATTGCCATAGGTACCAGCCACGGCGCCTACAAATTCACCCGCAAGCCCACTGGCGACATTTTGGCCATTGAGCGCATCAAGGAAATCAACCGCCGCCTGCCCAACACGCACCTGGTGATGCATGGTTCGAGCAGCGTGCCCCAAGACCTGCTGGCCATCATCAACCAGTACGGCGGCAAAATCAAAGAAACCTACGGCGTGCCGGTGGAAGAGATTCAGAAGGCCATCAAGTTTGGCGTGCGCAAAATCAACATCGACACCGACATCCGCCTGGCCATGACCGCGGCTTGCCGCAAGTTTTTGTGGGAAAACCCCGACAAGTTCGATGCCCGTGAATGGCTCAAGCCCGCCCGCGAAGCGGCCAAGCAGATTTGCAAACAGCGTTTCCTGGAATTCGGCTGCGAAGGCCAGGGCGCCAAAATCAGAGGCGACAGCCTGACCGTGGTGGCCGCCAAGTACAGCCGCGGTGAGCTCGCACAGGTCGTTCAGTAAGGCCGCCAGCCAAGGGCTTGCGTAGTGCGCAAGCCGACCTTGCGATAATTAAAGCCCGCGGCGAAACTCTGTTTCCCGGCGGGCTTTCCATTTATCGGACTCCATGACCTCAGCCCTGCACACATCCGCCCTCAAATCTCTCACCTTGTTGGCGCGCGGTAAGGTACGTGACAACTACGCAGTGGGCACCGACCGCATCCTTATGGTCGCCAGTGACCGCCTGAGCGCGTTTGACGTCATCATGGGCGAACCCATTCCCGGCAAGGGCGCGCTGCTGACGAAAATGGCGCTGTTCTGGTTCGAAAAGCTCGGCCCCCAAGGCCTCAATATCTGCCCCATACACCTCACCGGCGATGCGCCTGAGAGCGTGGTGGCACCCGACGAGGTGGCCCAAGTCACCGGCCGCTCCATGCTAGTCAAGCGACTCAAACCCTTGCCGGTGGAAGCCGTGGTGCGCGGCTACCTGGCCGGCAGCGGGTGGAAGGAATACCAGCACAACGGCGCAGTTTGTGGCGTGGCCTTGCCCCCGGGCCTGAAAAACGCCTCCAAATTGAGCGCGTCCCTCTACACCCCAGCGGCCAAAGCGGCGGTGGGTGACCACGACGAAAACATCACCTTCGAGCAGACCGTGGCCATGATTGGCCTGGACCTGGCCACCCGCATCCGCGACCTGAGCATCGCGCTATACCAAGCGGCGGCCGAATTTGCGCTGACCAAGGGCATCATCATCGCCGACACCAAATTTGAGTTTGGCCTGGACGCCGATGGCACCTTAACGCTAATGGACGAGGTGCTAACGCCCGACTCGTCGCGCTTTTGGCCGCAAGAAAGTTACCAGGAAGGTACCAACCCGCCGAGCTACGACAAACAGTTTGTGCGCGACTGGTTGGAGACCGCCCTGGTGGACGGTAAGCCCTGGGACAAAACCCCGCCGGCCCCCCGTGTGCCTGAGGCGGTGATTCAGAAGACGGCGGCCAAATACCAAGAGGCTTTGGCACGCCTGACCGCCTGATGGGCGGTGCAAGAGTAAAGGCGCCGCGCGGCGGCGTTTACTTTCCAGTGCGCGAGAAGCCTCAGTTGAGCGCCATGCTCAGCTTGCGCCGGTAGCTCGACACCAGCTGCGCTTGCGGGTCTTCATTGACCACGGCTTTGCCCAGCAGCTCAATGCCGCCTGCGGCTTTGCCTGCGTCCTGGGATGCTTTGGGTTTGGGCGGCGTGAGCAGTTCCAGGATGGCGACAAAGGTTTTGCGCGCCAGTTCTTTGTTCCAGGTCTTGTCGCGCATGATGATCTCCAGCAACTCGTCCATGGCCGCGGTCCACATGCCCCCAACCATCAGCACCCGGGCCTTAGCCAAGCGGGTGTCAAAGTCGCGCTTGTTGGCGGCAATCAGCGCATCAAACTGCGCAGGTTCCCAGGTGCCACGCTCGTCCGATATGACGAAATTGATGGCGTCCAAAAAGTTGCCCAAAGCCTCGAAGCGCAGCTGGCGTGGGATGGCGGCCAGCGCCGGGGCCAGCGCGTTGGCGGCGTCCTCCAAGGCGTTGGTTTCAATTAGCAGCTTGACATAGTCAAAGCGCGCATCATCGTTGCCCGGGTCGCGGCTCAGGGTCTCCAGCAATTTGTTGAGTGCGGCTTGCGGGTCACCGGCGGCTAGCAGGGCCTGGGCGTCCTCGGCGCTGTCCTGTGCGGCCAGTTCGTCGGCGCTAGGGAGGTGCTTGTCCAAAAAGGTTTTGAGCTGGCCCTCGGGCACCGCGCCCATAAAGCCATCCACTGGTTTGCCCCCGATCATCAGCACGCAGGTGGGAATGCTGCGGATGCCAAAGGCCTTGGCGAGTTGCTGCTCCTGGTCGGAGTCAATTTTGACCAATTTAAAGCGGCCCTCGTAGTCCAGCTCCACTTTTTCCAGCAAAGGGCCGATCACTTTGCACGGGCCGCACCAGGGCGCCCAAAAGTCCAGCAGCACAGGCGTGTGGTGGGAAGTGGCGATGACTTCGGTTTCAAAGTTTTCAATGGTGACGTTGATCATCTGCGGGTGCTCGGGTGAAAAAGTAAAATTGCGGGTCTAGCTTCGCAGCCCCTGGGGCTGCTCTAACCAAAGCGGCGGCATCAAACCGCCGTTCTCATCACTATGACCACCATCCAAATCGGCGTTGTCATGGGCTCCAGCTCTGACTGGGACACCATGCAACACGCGGTACAGATTCTCCAACAGTTTGGCGTCGGTTTTGAAGCGCAGGTGCTTTCTGCCCATCGCATGCCTGACGATATGTTCGCCTATGCACAAGCCGCGGTCGGTCGGGGCCTGCGCGCCATCATCGCCGGCGCCGGAGGGGCTGCGCATTTGCCTGGCATGCTTGCGGCCAAAACCACCGTGCCCGTGCTGGGCGTGCCGGTGACAAGCAAGCATTTGCAAGGCGTGGACTCGCTTTACAGCATCGTGCAAATGCCCAAGGGCGTACCAGTGGCCACGTTTGCCATTGGCGCCGCGGGGGCTGCCAATGCGGCGCTGTTCGCAGTGGCCATGCTGGCCAGCCATGAGCCGCAGGTACGCGCCCAGCTCGATGCCTTTCGCAGCGAGCAAACCGCTGCCGCGCGCGAGATGAACCTCCCCGTTCGCGGCCTCTCGGCCGGATTGGCGGGCCTATGAGCGAACCTCTTGCGCGCCTGCCCGGCGCCATGCAATCGGGCCAGTTGATGACCTTGGGCGTGATGGGCGGCGGCCAACTCGCGCGCATGTTTGTGCACGCCGCGCAGGCCATGGGCTATTTCACGGTGGTACTGGACCCGGACCCTGTCAGCCCGGCCGGTTGGGTCAGCCACCACCACATTCAAACCGATTATTTGGACGAACAAGGGCTGGCGCAACTCATGCAGCGCTGCGCCGCCATCACAACCGAGTTTGAGAACGTACCGTCTGGCGCCCTGTACACCCTGGGTTCGCAGCGCTTTGTGGCGCCTGCCGCCAACGCCGTGGCCGTAGCGCAAGACCGTACATTGGAGAAGGCGCACTTTGTGCGCTGCGGCGTGGCCTGCGCGCCCTATGCCGAAATCCACACGCTGGAGCAACTACACGAGGTGCCAGAGGCTCTGCTGCCCGGCATTTTGAAGACGGCGCGCTTGGGCTATGACGGCAAAGGACAGGTTCGCGTGGCCACACGAGAGCAGTTGCAGGCCGCCTGGGACGGGCTCAAGCACGTACCCTGCGTGCTGGAGAAGATGCTGCCACTGGCGATGGAGTGCTCGGTGATTGTGGCGCGCGGTGCCGATGGCACCATGGTGCATTTCCCGGTGCAGCGCAATGTGCACCGCGAGGGTATTTTGGCCCTGACTGAAGTATTTGAGGGCAATGTGCCACCCGCCTTAGCCCAGCAAGCGGTGGCCAGCGCGCTGGAAATTGCCCAAACGTTGAACTATGTGGGCGTGCTGTGCGTCGAGTTTTTTGTGCTGGAGGACGGCAGCCTGCTGGTCAATGAGATGGCGCCGCGCCCCCACAACAGCGGCCACTACACGATCAACGCCTGCGACCAATCGCAGTTTGATTTGCAGGTGCGCACGCTGTCGGGCCTGCCGCTCACCCAACCGCGCCAACACAGCCCAGCCACCATGCTCAACCTGATGGGCGATCTGTGGGGCGGGGCGCACCTGCAAATCGTGCCCGATTGGGCCGCCGTATTGGCCTTGCCGGGTACGCATTTGCACCTCTATGGCAAGCTTGCAGCGCGCAAGGGCCGCAAGATGGGCCACCTGACCGTGACAGCGGCGACTCCGCGTGAGGTCCAGGCTGTAGCCCAAGAAGCGGCAAAGCTGCTTGGCATCGCTGCGTTTTAAACCGTGATCTTGCCGCGCTCAGACCCGGCCTCTCTGCAGCGCTGTGTCGACGCGTTGCGCGCCGGTGGCCTGGTGGGTATGCCCACCGAGACGGTGTACGGGTTGGGGGCCGATGCGTCGCGTGAAACCGCAGTAGCCGCCATTTTTAGCGCCAAGGGCCGCCCGGCGAACCACCCCTTGATCGTGCACGTGGCAGACCTCGATGGCGGACTCTCGGGCCTGGCCCATTTTGCGCGCGAGGTTCCAAACTTTGCCAAAGCCCTGGTCCAGTCCTTTTGGCCCGGCCCGCTCACGCTGATCTTGCCCCGGCAAATGGGCGTTGCCCAAGCCGCAGCGGGGGGGCAAGATTCCATTGGCCTGCGCTGCCCGGCGCACCCCCAAGCGCAGGCCTTGCTGCGGGCCTTGCGCCAAGACGGAGGCCCGCCAGTTTGGGGTGTTGCCGCACCCAGCGCCAACCGTTTTGGCCGCGTCAGCCCCACCAC
>CAMDKE010000122.1 GCA_945901215.1 Comamonas sp. lk | reverse complement strand
TGGGCAGCGCACGATTTTCGGGTTTGGATCGGCCACGGTGTCTAACCGCAGATCAGGAACACAGCACCAGTTCGAATGGTATGTCTGCGGTGTTGGCGTGCAGTCTATCGTCTGCCTCATGGCGCACGAAGCGAATAGAGGCGACCAGTCGGTTAGCACTGATTTCGGGAATGGCACCCAAATTTTCCTTCAGGGACAGCCGCAGAAGCTGAAATGTGCGGCCCTGGGGCAAGTTTTGTTGAAACTGCCCGCCCAGAGCGACCATTTTTTGTGGGGTTCCGGAGTCGCGCAGCAGTCCGAGTAGCAATTGGATGCCGTTAAAGAGCGGAATCAGGCCTTCTACCCAGCCACGCAAGTCGCTTTGGCGTTGCTGTCCCGGGCGCTTTTGCCACGCGTAATAGGCCGGCAAGTCAAATTCACAGGTGCCTCCCGGGATGCTGGTGCGACTGCGCAGGCTTTTGAGCCAATCGTTTTCTGCCAGCGAATGGCCCAATTTACCGGGGGCGTTGTTGAGCAAGCCGTGGTAATCCTCGAGTTGGTTCAACAAGCGGTCGAGCACATCGGCAGCTATACCTGGGTTTCCGCGAAAGGCGCTTAGCGCCTGCTTTTGACGGTCCAGGTCTTTCAGGACGTCAGGCTTGAGCTCAGCGCGGGCACCCACATTCAGGATCTCAAACAAGGTAATGAGCGCGAAATGGTGGTCCATCGCGTCAGTGCGGTCCATGAGCGTGAAAAGCCGCGCAAAGAGGTGCTCTAGACGCAAGTAGGTGCGAATTTTTTCGTTAAACGGATATTCGTAGAGGATCACAGGGGATTTTCCAGTGCGGGAATCATAGCCCGAAGAAGGGGCGCATTGCGCTCAAAGTCTCCTTAACCTCGCCAACGTTCGCCGCGTCGTTGAAAAGGACGAAGTCGGCGGCTTGCAGGCGGGCGCGGCGAAGGCTTTGGGCAGCCATGATTTTTTTCACCTCGACGATCTCTAAACCGCTGCGCCGCATGACGCGTTCAATTTGGGTCTGTTCCTTGCAGTCGACAATCAAAACGCGGTCAAGATTTTTACGCCAGCGCTGAGATTCCACCAGCAGGGGGATGTCAAATGCGATACAGGTCACGCCCCGCGCCTGGGCCAGCGCCGTTTGGCGGTCGATTTCGGCAGCGATCAAGGGGTGCAGGATGGACTCTAGGCGTTTTCGGGTCGAGGCATCGTCAAACACCATGGAGCGCAGTTGGCTCCGGTCCAGCTCCCCGCCGCTAGAAAACAGGGCTGACCCAAAGGCCGCTCGGATGGCGGGTAAGGCAGCCCCGTTGGCAGCGGTGCAGTCGCGCGAGATGGCATCGGCGTCTACCACGCAGGCACCCATTTCGCCAAGCCACTTGCACACAGTACTTTTGCCGCTGCCTATGCCGCCGCTCACTCCCAAGCGCAGCGCACGGTCGCTCACAACCCCAGCCCTTTTTGCACCACATTGCCCCCGACAACCATGACCACAAACCCGGCGCCTGCCAAAAATGGCCCAAAGGGGATGTAATTGCCGGGGCGCAGACCACCGGTCATTTTGAGCGTGAGACCCACTATGGCCCCGATGATTGAAGACAAAAGGGTGATGGGAATCAGGGCTTCCCAACCGAACCACGCACCCAAACAGGCCAAGAGTTTGAAGTCGCCATAGCCCATCCCCTCTTTCCCGGTAGCCAGCTTGAATAGCCAATAGACCGACCACAAGAACAGGTAGCCCCCCACCGCCCCCCACAGGGCGTTGGGAAGCGGGACCTGGGTCCATTGCAACTGTGCCCCAATGAGTCCAAGCCACAGCAAGGGCAGCACGATGTCGTCGGGCAGTAGCGTGGTGTCCCAATCAATCAGTGCCAAAGCCAGTAAAGCTGCGCAAAAGGTGCACCAAGCAGCACCGGCAAAGGAAATCCCCCACCGCTGGCCCACAAATGCGAACAAGCATCCACTTGCAATCTCGACTACTGGGTAACGCGGGCTGATGCGACCGTGGCAGCGGGGGCATTTGCCTGCCAGCAGCACAAAGCTCGCTACGGGAATGTTGTGGTACCACGCAATGGGTGCTGCGCACTGCGGGCAGCTTGAGCGCGGAGTCCAGAGGTTGAAGGTTGGCTCTGCTGGGCCCTGTGCAGAGCCGGTCGATTCGGCACATTCACGTGCCCATTGCCGCTCCATCATTTTCGGCAACCGGTACACCAGAACATTCAAAAAGCTGCCAATGAGCAAACCCAGCAGGCCGGCCACAGCGGGTTCGAGCCAGGGTCCTGCTACGATCACACCATCTGCCCCATTTTGAAGATGGGCAAATACATCGCCACCACAATACCGCCAATGATGGTTCCCAAAATCACGATGATGATGGGCTCCATCAGGCTGGAAATACCCGCCACCATGTCATCTACCTCGGACTCATAAAAGTCTGCGGCCTTGCCCAACATGTAGTCCAACGAACCTGCCTCTTCGCCAATGGCGCTCATTTGCAAAACCATGTGGGGGAACAGGTTGGCACCCGCCATGGCAGTGGTTAGCGACACCCCCGTTGAAACCTGCTGGCGGATGCCCACCGTGGCGTTGGCGTACTCGGCGTTGCCCGCTGCACCTCCGACCGATTCCAGTGCTTCTACCAAGGGCACACCGGCCGCAAACATGGTGGCCAGCGTGCGGGTCCAGCGGGCGATACAGGATTTGCGCACCAGGACGCCAAAAATCGGCATACGCAAGAGTAAGAAGTCCATGGTGTCCTGGAACTTCTTGCTGCTCTTCCACGCACGAAAAAACAGAAAAATACCGCCGCCCAGGCCGCCGAATATCAAATACCAGTAGCTGAGAAAAAACTCGCTGACGGTAATCACCATCTGAGTGGGGGCTGGAAGCTCGCCACCAAAAGAAGAAAAAACCTGCTTAAAAGAGGGGATTACCCAGATCATCAACACCGTAACTACACCAAAGGCAACGCACAAGACCGCCACCGGATACATAAGTGCCGATTTGATCTTTGACTTCACGGCCTCCATTTTTTCCATGTAGGCCGCCAACCGGTCCAGCAAAGAATCCAATATACCCGCGGCCTCACCGGCGCCGACCAAATTGCAGTACAGGGTGTCAAAGTGTTGCGGGTGTTTGCGAAACGCAGCGCTCAGTGAGGAACCGGCCTCGATGTCGGTGCGTATGTTGTTAATAAGTCGACCCAGTGACGGGTTTGGGTTGCCTTGGCCAACGATGTCGAACGATTGAAGCAGCGGCACGCCGGCCTTCATCATCGTGGCCAATTGGCGGGTAAAGATGGCAACTTCTTTGGGGCGTATGGATTGCCCCGAGCCCATGCGTCTTTTTTTGATCTTTTTTGGCGTAATGCCCTGGCGGCGCAGGGTTGCGCGAACAATGCTTTCTGCCGTGGATCGGGTTTCTCCCCTGACGGGGCGGCCGCTGCGGTCGGACCCTTCCCATTCAAAGATCGATTCCTTAGCGGCCCCTTGGCGCCGTGCGTCCCTGGTTTCTTTTATGGTTGCCATGCTTACCTGTTGTGTCGTTATTCATTGGTTACGGCAAGGACTTCTTCAAGCGAAGTCACTCCAAGCTGGACCTTTTGCAGGGCCGATGCGCGCAGTGACATCACGCCTTCACGGATGGATTGCTCGGAAATTTCCATGGATGATCCGTCGCGCAAAATAATTCGCTGTATTTCGTCGGAGATGGGCATGACTTGGTAGATGCCCACACGCCCCTTGTAGCCGTTGTTGCAGCTTGGGCATCCGACGGCGCGGTAGGTTTTCCAGCTACCGTCCAGATCTGCGGCGGAAAAACCGGCATCTATCAGCGTCTGTTCGGGCAGGTCAGCGATGACTTTGCATTTTGCGCACAGCCGGCGCGCCAGCCGCTGAGCCGTAATCAGCACTACGCTTGAGGCGATATTGAATGGCGCCACCCCCATGTTGCGCAGTCGGGTAATGGTGGTCGGGGCGTCGTTGGTGTGCAGCGTCGACAGCACCAGGTGGCCGGTTTGTGCGGCCTTGATGGAGATATCGGCGGTTTCCAAGTCGCGAATTTCGCCCACCATAATGATGTCGGGGTCTTGGCGCAAAAATGACTTCAATGCCGAAGCAAACGTCAGTCCGGCTTTGTCATTGATATTGACCTGGTTGACCCCCGGCATATTGATTTCAGAAGGGTCTTCGGCCGTGGCGATGTTCACACCGGGTTGGTTTAGCAGGTTCAAGCAGGTGTAAAGCGACACGGTTTTTCCTGAACCCGTCGGGCCGGTCACCAAAATCATCCCGTAGGGGCGGCTGATGGCTTTGAGCAATCGTGCCTTTTCTACCTCGGCGTATCCCAAGGCATCAATCCCCAGCTTGGCGTTGTTGGGGTCCAAAATACGGATGACGATTTTTTCCCCAAATAAAGTGGGCAAACTGCTGACGCGAAAATCAACGGTTCGGTCGCGTGTCAGTTTGAGCTTCATGCGCCCGTCTTGCGGCACCCGTTTCTCCGAAATATCCATCCTGGACAGCACCTTGATGCGCGATGCCAGTATTTCCTTGATGCCCACGGGCGGCGCACTCATTTCCCGCAGTTCCCCATCGATGCGAAAACGCACGCGGTAGGAAAATTCGTAGGGCTCGAAGTGCAAATCCGATGCGCCCATGTTGAATGCCTCCACCAGCATTTTTTGCAAAAATCGGACCACCGGGGTTTCATCAGCTTCGATTTCCGGCGCTGCGGTGGACAGGTCCGTAGCGGCATCTTGGCGGGTGTCGAACTCACTGTCTACAAAGTCGCTGGTAAACGACGGGGCTTCCGAACCTGCATTTTTTTCGATGATTTGGTTCAGCTTGTCAAATTCAACAATCACCCATTCCACATTGCGCTGTGTTGCGAACTTGATTTTTTCCGCTGCTTCTTGGTCGGAAGGGTCGGCCGTAGCGATCACCAAATTGTTACCCCGCTTGCCCAGCACCAGCAAGTGGTAATCTCGGCAAATCCTCTCGTCCAGTAGCTTAGCCGGTAGGCGCATGGGGTCGATCGCGCTGAGGTCGAGCAAGGGCGCAATAAAGGCCTTCGACAAAGTGTGCGCCAGTGTGAATGCAGAAACCGCGCCGGACTCTACGAGTTCAGCCACAAAACTTTTGTTGCTGGCAATGGCTTTGCGGTAAAGGGCCTCAGCGGTGCCTTGCTCTAGGTTACCCGCAGCCACCAAGGCCCTGCCGATGCCCGACAGGGCCACATCATGTACGGCCGAACGGAGGTGGCTCGCCGGTGTCATAACTGCGATAGTGCCTTACCTTGTGTGTCTTTGGCAGACAAGCTGGGGCTGGCACCAGCCAGTGGCCAGTCGATGCCAACGGTGGGGTCGTCCCAGGCCAGGCAGCCTTCGCACTGCGGGGCGTAGTAATCGGTAGTTTTGTAGACAAACTCGGCGGTCTCAGACAATACCAAAAACCCGTGCGCCAGGCCGGGCGGTATCCATAACTGGCGGTGGTTATCACCAGACAGTATTTCCCCGACCCAGAGACCAAAAGTGGCCGATTCCGGTCGGATATCGACGGCGACATCAAAAACTTCACCAGCCACCACGCGTAACAGCTTTCCTTGCGGCTGGGTGCGTTGAAAATGCATACCGCGCAGCACATGGCGAGCCGATTTTGAATGGTTGTCTTGCACAAAGTGCACGTCCAGGCCGGTTGCTTGGGCAAAGCTGCGGGCATTGAAGCTCTCGAAGAAAAAGCCACGGGCGTCGCCAAAAACCTTTGGCTCGATGAGCAAAACGTCGGCGATGGCGGTCGGCGTCGCGCGCATCAAAACACCTTTTCCGTGAGCAAGCGCAGCAGGTACTGGCCATAGCCCGATTTGGCCAAGGGCTTGGCTAGGCGCTCCAGCTGCGCGTCATCAATCCACGCGCGGCGCCAAGCGATTTCTTCGGGGGCTGCGACTTTGAGTCCCTGGCGGTTTTCTATGGTGTAAATGAATTGGCTCGCTTCGAGCATGGACTCGTGGGTGCCGGTGTCGAGCCAAGCGTACCCGCGACCCATGGTTTGCACATCGAGGCGGCCCTGCTCCAGGTACAGCCGATTGAGGTCGGTGATTTCCAGCTCCCCCCGGGCCGAGGGTTTGACTTGCTTGGCCATGGACACCACATGTTGGTCGTAAAAGTACAGGCCGGTGACTGCGTAGCGCGATTTGGGCGCTAACGGCTTTTCTTCCAAACTCATCGCACGACCCGCGCCGTCAAACTCCACAACGCCATAGCGCTGCGGGTCTTGAACGGCATAGGCAAAAACCGTAGCCCCTTGGGTTTGCGCGCAGGCCGAGTGCAGTAAAGTGGCAAAGTCGTGGCCGTAAAAAATGTTGTCGCCCAAGACCAGGGCGCTGTGCGCTCCGTCCAAAAACGCTTCCCCGATCAAAAAGGCCTGTGCTAGGCCGTCGGGAGACGCCTGCACTGCGTAGGTAAATTGAACCCCCCACTGGCTTCCGTCGCCCAGCAACTGCTCAAAACGCGGCGTATCTTGCGGCGTGGAAATAATGAGAATCTCTCGAATACCCGCGAGCAGCAGGGTGCTCAGCGGGTAATAGATCATGGGTTTGTCGTAGATCGGCAGCAACTGTTTGCTGACGACTTGCGTGGCCGGGTACAAACGCGTGCCGGAGCCGCCGGCCAAGACGATTCCTTTGCGGTGCGGGGTGGGGAGGGCGTTCACGTGGACTTGTTTCCTGTGGTTTCTTGCAACATGCGCCGTACGCCTAGTTGCCAATGTGGTAAGTGTATAGAAAATGCATCGCGCAGTCTGCTGGTGTCGAGCCGCGAGTTCAGTGGGCGCTGGGCCGCAGTCGGGTAGCTTGCCGTTGCTATTGCGTGAACCTGCTCCGGCCCGGCGCGCAATGCAAGCCCCTGTCCCTGGGCTTGCTCCAGCACATAACGCGCATAACCGCACCAACTGGTCTCACCACTGGCCGTGCAGTGGTACAGACCAGCCAGTTCAGGCCGCGCGATGGCCGATGCCAAGGTGTGCGCCGTTACGTCTGCCAACAACTCCGCCGACGTAGGGGCCCCTATTTGGTCGTCAATGACCTGGAGTTGATCACGCTCAGTGGCCAGACGCAGCATGGTTTTTGCGAAGTTGCCGCCCCGCGCTGCGTAAACCCAGCTTGTTCTAAACACCAAATGCCGCACACAGCGGGCTACCGCGCGCTCGCCAGCGAGCTTGCTCTGGCCATACACACTCAAGGGCGCGCACGCGTCCTCTTCGCGCCAGGCTCTGGTGCCGCCGCCATCAAATACGTAGTCGGTGGAATAGTGCACCAGCCAGGCGCCCAGTCGCTGCGCCTCTTCGGCCAGCACGGCCGGAGCACTTGCGTTGATGGCGTGGGCCAGATCGGGTTCGCTTTCGGCACGGTCTACGGCGGTGTGCGCTGCGGCATTGACGATGACGTCGGGTTCGACTTCGCGCACCGTTTTGGTAATGCCGTGCAAATCACGCAAATCGCCACAGGCTCTGTGCGGGTTGCGGGCATCGTCCGACCCCAGGGCAAATACATCTCCCAAGACGCTCAGGCTGCGCTGCAATTCCCAACCTACTTGGCCATTGCAGCCGAAAAGCAAAATCTTCATGGGCAAGCGCTTTCAGTTGGAGCGTAGGGGTGTGGGGTCCAACGGCAGGTCGTCCTATGCCGCATATTGTTGCGCGACCCATTCTCGATAGGCGCCGCTTTGCACCCCTTGCACCCAATGGGGGTGCTCCAGGTACCACTGCACGGTTTTGCGAATGCCGGT
>CAMDKE010000121.1 GCA_945901215.1 Comamonas sp. lk | reverse complement strand
GGCTGTGGTGTGGTCCACAAACACTGCGCCGGGCTCCATGCCGGCAAAAGCGCCATCCGCGCCCAAGGTGACGCTGCGCAAGTCATCGTCGTTGCCCACGCAACAAAACACGATGTCGGCGTTACGCGCCGCCAAGCGCGCCGAGGCGGCGATGCCATGGGCAGCCTCGGCGCCGGCAGTGCCTCCGAATTCCGCAACCCACGCCTGCGCTTTGGCCGGCGTACGGTTGAAAACCGTAACTTGGTGCCCCGCCAAGGCAAGGTGCCCCGCCATGGGGTAGCCCATCACCCCCAAGCCTAAAAAGGCCACAGATTTTGGTGCAACGGGGTCGTACGGGCGGGGGTTAATGGAGGGTGTTGGGCTCATGGGATGCTCCTGAATCGGTTGGCTACTGGGATTTTGCAGCCACTGATTAAACGATAAACAGGTGCTCGGTCCCGGCGGACAGGTCATTGTCTCGGGTGGCCTTGCCCTGCAGTTTGATTTGCAGGCGCAAATCGTTGACCGAATCGGCGTTGCGCAGCGCATCTTCGTAGCCGATTGTGCCGGCCTCGTATAAGTCAAAAAGTGCTTGGTCAAAGGTTTGCATGCCAGTTTCCCGGCTCTTTTTCATGATCTCTTTGACTTCCAAAATTTCACCTTCCTGAATCAAGCTGGCAATCGTCGACGAATTAAGCAACACCTCGACTGCCGATACCCGACCTTTACCCCCCACCATGGGAACCAGTCGCTGGGACACGACGGCCCGCAAATTCAGCGACAAGTCCATCAACAATTGGGGGCGTCGCTCGTCGGGCAGGAAGTTGATCATGCGGTCCAGGGCCTGGTTGGCACTGTTGGCGTGCAGGGTTGCAATGCACAAATGGCCGGTTTCGGAGAATGCGATAGCCAGTTCCATGGTTTCCCGGTCCCGCAGTTCGCCCATCACGATCACGTCTGGCGCCTGGCGCAAGGTGTTCTTGAGTGCGATATCCCAGCTCTCGGTATCCAGCCCAACTTCACGCTGCGTCACCAGGCAATTTTTGTGCGTGTGCACAAACTCCACGGGATCTTCGACCGTGATGATGTGCCCGTGGGAGTTTTCGTTGCGCCAATCCACCATGGCCGCCAGCGCGCTCGACTTACCCGATCCGCTAGCACCCACCATGACGCATAGGCCACGGTTTGCCATGGCCACGTTCTTGAGCACCCCAGGCAGGCCCAAGGCATCGATGGTGGGCGGGGTGGTAGGAATAATGCGCAGCACCATGCCCACCTTGCCCAACTGCACAAAGGCGTTGACCCGAAAGCGCCCCAGACCGCTGGGGGAAATGGCGAAATTGCTCTCCTTGGTCTGCTCGAAGTCCGCCGTCTGGCGGTCACTCATCAGGCAGCGCACCAGCAGCGCAGTGTGTTCGGGCAACAGGGACTGGGGCGATACTTTGACGAGAACGCCATCAATTTTGATCGCGGGGGGAAAGTCGGCGCTAATGAACAAGTCGCTGCCGCCACGGCTGATCATGAGCTTGAGCAAATCAGAGATCAGTTGGGTTGCCTGGTCACGGTTCATGGTGTTGTGCTCCTAAAAAAACATTCGCGGACCCCCGTGGGCCCTTAGCCGGGGAAGTTTTCTGGCGTTTTGGCATTCGCACGCGCCTCTGCCGGGCTTATGCGCTTGGCACGCACGAGATCAAGCAGGTTTTGGTCCAGTGTTTGCATGCCCACGTTGTTTCCGGTCTGTATGGCCGAGTAGATTTGAGCCACCTTGGACTCGCGGATCAGGTTGCGCACTGCATTGGTTCCGACCAGGATTTCATGCGCTGCCAAGCGCCCATCACCCGCGAGGTTTTTACACAGGGTTTGGGATATCACCGCTTGCAGCGACTCCGACAGCATGGTGCGCAGCATGTCTTTTTCGTGGCCAGGAAACACATCAATGATCCGGTCAATGGTCTTGGCCGCGCTCGAGGTATGCAAGGTGCCAAATACCAAATGTCCGGTTTCGGAGGCCGTCATAGCCAGCCGGATGGTCTCCAGGTCGCGCAGCTCACCCACCAAAATCACATCCGGGTCCTCCCGCAGCGCAGACCGCAAGGCATCCGAAAACCCGTGGGTATGGGGCCCGACTTCGCGCTGGTTGATGAGGCAGTTTTTAGGCTCGTGCACAAACTCTACCGGGTCCTCGATGGTCAAGATATGGCCGTTGCGGTTTTCATTGAAGTGGTTGACCATGGCTGCCAAGGTGGTGGATTTGCCAGACCCGGTGGGGCCAGTCACCAACACCAGGCCGCGCGGCCTGAGCGCTAAATCCGAAAAAATGGCTGGTGCACCCAGTTCGAACAAAGTCAAAATCTTGTTGGGGATGGTTCGAAACACCGCACCAGCGCCGCGCATGTGGTTAAAGGCATTGACCCGAAAGCGCGACAGGCGCTCAATTTCAAATGAAAAGTCGATCTCCAAAGCCTCTTCGTAGCGTTTGCGTTGGGAGTCGGTCATGATGTCGTAGACCATGCCGTGCACCTCCTTGTGGGTCAGTGCAGGCAAGTTGAGCCGGCGCACATCGCCGTGGACCCGTAACATGGGCGGCAATCCGGCGGAGAGGTGCAGGTCCGAGGCCTTGCTTTTGACACAAAAAGCCAGTAATTGAGCAATATCCACGAAAAAATTCCTTTCCATTTGAACCAGCACCCGGCCCAAAAATACGCTTGCCCGGTAGGCCGCGTTGCATTATCACTACGAATCACTATGGCAATTGAAACCAATTTGGAACTTATCCACACACGCATCGCCCAGGCCTGTCAAAACGCCGGACGCGCGCAAAACGGGGTGCAGTTGCTCGCCGTCTCCAAAACCTTCCCCCCCGAGGCCGTGGCACAGGCCGCTGCCTGCGGGCAGCGGGACTTTGGCGAGAATTACATCCAAGAAGGCGTGGACAAAATCACCGCCCTGGCCCACCTGGGCTTAACCTGGCACTGCATTGGCCCCCTGCAAAGCAACAAAACCCGTCCGGTAGCCGAGCACTTTGACTGGGTGCACTCGGTAGACCGCCTGAAAATTGCACAGCGCCTGAGCGAGCAGCGGCCATCCACCCTGCCACCGCTCAATGTGTGTATCCAGGTCAATATCGACGGTGGGCCCACCAAGGCTGGGGTGGCGCCCGAGGACGCGCTGGCCCTGGCTCAGGCGGTAGTGACGCTGCCGGGGCTGCGTCTGCGCGGCATCATGACCATCCCCGAGCCCACGCCCGACTTTGCCGCCACCTTAAAAGTACACCAACGCGCCAAGGCGCTGTTCGATCAGCTTCGGGCCACCGGTCTGCCGCTTGACACCCTGTCCATGGGCATGAGCGCGGACCTGGAGGCGGCCGTACAGGCGGGCAGCACCTTGGTGCGCGTGGGGTCGGCGATTTTTGGCGGGCGCGCTGTCCGAGAGGCAGCTACACCACCGGCTTCCCAACAGACTGGGTTGTGATGCGAGCGCAGCGGCCTTACAAAGTGCGCCGCAGCGCCTCAAAAAACAACTCGCTCTGCAAGCGCTCAGTGAGCGCTTGCTTCGCCACCAGGGCCGCTACATCAGGGGCCACGGGCACCAGCGGGATGCCGGTGGACTGGGCCAGCACCTGGGCCGTGCAGGCGCGCTCCAGGTAGTACAGATCGTCATAGGCGTAGTCCATGCGCTGGCCGCAGACCACCACGCCGTGGTTGCCCAGGAAGGCGACTTCGGCGTCCCCCATCGCGGTGGCGATGCGCGCGCCCTCGCTGGCGTCCAGGGCGAGGCCGTTGTAGTGCGCGTCAATGGCCACTCGGCCATGAAAGCGCATGGCGTTTTGCGACAAGGTGGTATCGAGCGCGCGCGCCTGGGTCAGCGTCAGTGCGGTGGCATAGGGCATGTGGGTGTGCAGCACGCAGGCCTGGCGGCAAATGCGGTGCACTGCGGCGTGGATGAACATGGCGCTGGACTCCACCGGATGGTGCCCGGCCAGCACGGCGCCATCCGCATCCACCAAAACAATGTCGTCGACCCCGACTTCACTCCACAGCAAGCCCTGCGGGTTGAGCAAAAAGCGCCCGCTGTCGTCGGGCAGCTGGACGCTGAAGTGGTTGCATACACCCTCTCCCAGGCCGTGGTAGGCGGCGGCGCGCAGCGCCAGCGCCAGGTCGGCGCGCAGGCGTGCGACGGAGGGGGATTGGTAGTCGGCGGAGTGGCGGTTTTGCATCGGATTCTTTCAATCTGAAGATGGCATAACGGTTTGGCGTTTGGGTTATGTTCTGTAGGAAGCCTACAGCAAAACCTGCCCGTCCACGCAAGTAAGTACGTCGCCCCCCACCCAGACCTGCCCGGCGGCATCTTGGGCGATGTGCACCCGGCCCTCGACGCCCACGCAACTGCCTTGCGCGGCGGTGTAGGTTTTCGGCGCGTGGCCCTCGGCGATCAGCCACTGCGCCAGGCTGGCGTTGAAGCTGCCAGTGACCGGGTCTTCGGTGATCTGCTGCCCGGTGCTGAAAAAGAAACGTACTTCGACTGAGGGCTCTTCCACCTCAATCAATTGCGCATGCGCCTTTTGAGAGCCAAACGCCCGCGCCTCACGATTCGAACGCCCAATCAGACCCGGCGCCGATGGCGCGTCAGCCACCGCCGCCAGGCCCACGCCGGTCATGCCAATCTGCGGCATCAGCCGCGCCAGCGCCGCCAGGTCGGGCTGTAGCGCCAGCACGGTAGCAGCGTCGTCCACCAAAAAGCCGAAATGCTGGGGGCCGTTGCACAGGTGCTGGGCCGCCACAATCTGGCGATGCTGCAAGCCCAGGGCGGCGGCCAGCGCAGCAACCGCATCGGGCGTGGGCGCGCGGCGCACCAGCGGTGGGGCGGCAAAGGCCAGGCGCTGGCCACCGGGTGACGCCGCATTGGGCGCGCGGCTAATGGCCACCAGGCCTGCCTTGCACTGCTGCACCACACGCGCCGGGTTGCGCGGCTCGCCACCGGCCTGCAGCCAGGCGTGGCAACTGCCCAGCGTGGGGTGCCCGGCAAAGGGCATCTCATAGCCGGGGGCGAAGATGCGCACCTGGTAATCGGCCCCAGCAACAGCGGCCTCGGGGCTGGGCGGCAGCAGAAAAGTGGTCTCAGATAGGTTGGTCCAGCGGGCAAAGTCTTGCATTTGCGCGTCCGTCAAACCGCAGCCGTCCAACACCACGGCCAGCGCGTTGCCCAGGTAAGGCTTGGCGGTGAAGACGTCGACTTGTTTAAACGGGCGTTGGATCATGTTGTGCTGTGGGTTGCAGCCGGGTGCGCTGCGCTGGCGGTGATGTGCTCCAAACTGCCATCGCCATAAGCGCGCAGCACCTGGGAGACGACGATGTGAAAGCCTTTGTACCAAAGCTTGTAGTCGCGCTTGGCGTCCAGGTGATCCGTGTTGCCGCTAAAGGTTTTGAGGGAGTCCATGTCCGCCCAATAGTAGGTTGCGTTAAACAGCCGACCGTCTTCACTTTGCCAGGTCTCGCGCCCAAGGTAGCCGGGGGTTGCCACGGCCGCGGCTTCGATCTTGGCGTCCAGGGCCAAAAAGCGCGCGTCGTAGGTGCCGGGCTCAAAAATGAAGGCCGCAGAGATCATGGACGACTCGTTATCTGTGCGGGTGCCACCGCCACCGGCCCCGCAGAAAAACGCTTGCCCAAGAACACCACCACCACCACGGCCAGGGCAAAGCCCAGGGTCATCGCCTCCAGCGGCTCGCCCAACACCGGTACGGCGGCCAAAATGCTCAAGAATGGCTGAAGCAATTGCACCTGGCTCACGCGCAGCGCGCCGCCCAGGGCCAGACCGCGAAACCAGGCAAAAAACCCAGCCCACATGGAAAACACGCCCACATAGCCCAGCGCCAGCCACGAGGCGGCGCGGATGGGTTGCTCAGGCCAATACAAGAGCGTGCCGGGCACGGTCAGCGGCAGCGCCATCACGCACACCCAGCAAATCACCCGCTCGGCGCCCAGCGCGGGCGTCACCTGCGCGCCATACACATAGCCCACAGCTGCCCATGCAATGGCGGCCAACAACAGCAAATCCGCCCACTCCAGACCAAAGCCCTGGCCGTGCTGGTGGGCACGCAACACAGAAAACGCCACAACCAGCAAAGCGCCCGCGCCCGCACACAGCCAAAACCCAAGGCGCGCCCGCTGGTGCAGGACCCAGGCGGACATGGCAGCCGTGGCCAGCGGCAGCAAAGCGGTAAACACCGCCGCGTGCCCGGACGTGACTTGGCGAAGCGCCAAACCGAGCAAAAGCGGAAACCCTATGACGTTGCCCAACACCGCCATCATCAGCGGCAGGCGCTGGGTGGACAAAGGCCAGGGCGAGCGGGTGACGAGCAAAAACACAATGGACAAGCCCCCGGCCAGCGCCGCCCGGGCAAAGGTAATAAACCAGGCCGAGAGCTGCGGGTCTTCAGCCGTTCCAGTGGCCAACCGCGTCATGGGCAGGGTAACGGCAAAGATCGCCACGCCCAGCACGCCCAGCCACAGCCCCAAGGTTTCTTGTTTGGTATTCATGGGGCAACTGTAGCGGCTTGGGCGGTGCGGATGCATTGCCGCTTGGCAGGGCTTTTTGCGGTTCACAACACTCACAAGGCGCAACAAACACTTTTTTAAAGGCGT
Source organism: Comamonas sp. lk (assembly GCA_945901215.1). Lineage (GTDB taxonomy): Bacteria > Pseudomonadota > Gammaproteobacteria > Burkholderiales > Burkholderiaceae_C > Allorhodoferax. Next base: position 1,178 of record CAMDKE010000121.1, on the reverse strand, counting down.
GGTTTGTTGCGGCGGTGTCGCATCCATTACCTGCCCCCGCATAAAGCAGCCTCTTTTGGCCGCATTTAACTAATCAGCATGGCTACGGAATTTTATTTGCTATTCGTTTCAATAACGATAACCGTTACGATGTACGTATTTTTCGATTCATTCCCACGGCCCTGGGCCGACCTGCCTTGCTCACGCCCCACCAAGCCAAATACATAGCGCATGACCTCACGCTCCAGCACGCTGGCGGCGGGTTGGAGCGTTTGAGCCAAGCGCTGTTCAACGCCAGCGTGGACCTGAACCCGCACCAGATCGAGGCGGCGGTGTTTGCGCTGCGCTCGCCACTGTCCAAGGGGGTGCTGTTGGCTGACGAGGTGGGCTTGGGCAAAACTATTGAGGCCGGCATTGTGCTTTGCCAATACTGGGCCGAGCGCAAACGCCAGTTGTTGGTCATTTGCCCGGCCTCACTGCGCAAGCAATGGGCGCTAGAGCTGCAAGAAAAGTTCAACCTGCCCGCCGTGGTGCTGGACGCCAAAACCTGGCGCAAAGCCCAGCGCCAAGGCCTGGCCCCGCTGCGCCAAAAAACCATGGCTATCGTGTCGTACGCCTACGCCACCCGCATCAAAGAAGATGTGCGGTCTATGGCCTGGGACCTGGTGGTTATTGACGAAGCCCACAAACTGCGCAACGCCTACCGCGAGAGCAACAAAACAGGCCAAGCCATCCGCTGGGCCACGGGCGACAGCCGCAAGCTGCTGCTCACGGCCACGCCGCTACAAAACTCCATCCTGGAGCTGTACGGCCTATCGACCCTGATCGACGACAGCATCTTTGGCGACATCAACGCCTTCAAAAGCCAGTTCACCGGCGCGGGCAGCGACTTGGAAGGCTTGCGCCAGCGCCTGGACAGCTTTTGCAAACGCACCCTGCGCAAAGACGTGACCGAGTACATCTTGTACACCGAGCGCAAAGCCATTACCCAAAAGTTCCGTTCCACCGACGACGAACACCGCTTCTACGAAGCCGTCAGCGACTACCTGAGCCGCGAAGACAGCTACGCCATTCCCCGCCGCCAGCGCCATCTCACCGAACTGGTGCTGCGCAAGCTGCTGGCCTCCAGCTCGCTGGCCATTGCGGGCACCTTGGGCGTGATGAAAGAACGGCTCGAAGCCCTGCGCGACGAAAAAATC
>CAMDKE010000120.1 GCA_945901215.1 Comamonas sp. lk | reverse complement strand
AGCGCCGAGCAGCATGTTGCCGCCGACTTCGGGGCGGAACACCTGAATCGCGCCTTCTTCGCCCAGCTGCGCCAGGCCTTGCTGCAATTGTTTGGTGCGCAGCGGGTTGCGCAGCACCACGGTCATGAACAGCTCGGGCGCAAAAAACGGCAGGCCGGTGTATTGCAGGTTGATGCTGCCGTCGGTAATGGTGTCGCCCAGCTGCACGCCGCCGTGCGTGGTAAAGCCCACGATGTCGCCGGCATAGGCCTCTTCCACGGCCTCGCGGCGCTGGCTCATGAAGGTGACCACGCTGGTGGGCCGCAGCTCTTTGGCGGTGCGCATGACCTTGAGCTTCATGCCCGGCGAGTATTTGCCCGAGGCCATGCGCACAAAGGCAATGCGGTCGCGGTGGTTGGCGTCCATATTGGCCTGCACCTTGAACACCACGCCGCTGAACTGCTCGTCCTCGGGCTGCATCACTTTCACGACTGGCACCTTGTTCACCAGCAGCGTGCTGGTGCGGCTTTGCGGCGCCGGGGCCAGGTCCACCAGGGCGTCGAGCACTTCCATCACGCCAAAGTTGTTTACGCCCGAGCCAAAAAACACCGGGGTTTGCTTGCCCGCCAAAAAGGCGGCATGGTCCCAGGCGGGGGAGGCGCCGGTGGCCAGCTCCATGCTTTCCACGGCGCTGGTCCACTCATGGCCAAAGCGCTGTTGCAGCGCTGCGGGGTGCGACAGGGCAATGGCGTCAAAGTCTTGCGGCAGGCGCTCGCTGCCGCTCTCGAACACCGTCATCGCTTGGGTACGCAGGTTGATGATGCCGCCAAACAGCTTGCCCTGGCCCACCGGCCAGGTCATGGGCACGCAGGGCATGCCGAGTTCGCGCTCGATCTCGTCCAAGATGTCCAGCGGCTCGCGCACCTCGCGGTCCATTTTGTTAACGAAGGTGATGATGGGCGTGTTGCGCTGGCGGCACACCTCAATCAGGCGTCGCGTCTGCGCCTCCACACCGTTGGCCGCGTCAATCACCATCAGCGCCGCGTCCACGGCGGTCAGCACGCGGTAGGTGTCTTCCGAGAAGTCTTTGTGCCCGGGCGTGTCCAGCAGGTTGATGACGTGGTCGCGGTACACCATCTGCATCACCGAGGACGCCACCGAAATCCCGCGCTGCTTCTCGATCTCCATCCAGTCGCTGGTGGCGTGGCGACTGGCCTTGCGCGCCTTCACCGACCCGGCAATCTGGATTGCGCCGGAGAACAGCAAGAGCTTTTCGGTGAGCGTGGTCTTGCCCGCGTCCGGGTGGGAAATGATGGCGAATGTGCGGCGGCGGCGGGTTTCGGAGGCGAAGGACACGGCGGGGGTTTCCAGGTTCAGTCTTGCAGGTGGTGCGGAATGTCCGAGGCTTGGTGCAGCACGCGAACAATATGGATGTGTGGGTCCGGGTGTTGCAGATGTGCGAAACAAAACACCGCATAGGGAAACTTGTTGATCGTCCAAAACCGCAAGGGCGGTTGGGCGTCAGACACCGAATGCCGCGTGGAGCCTGTGGACGGATGGCGCTCAATATGGGCCAGGGCTTCGCCCACGGCGTCGCGAAAACGCTCCGCGAGCTGCAGCTTGGCGGCATCAAGATAGTAGGCAAAGGCTTGCTCCAGGTCGTCAGCGGCCCGGGCGAATAGCACCAGGCGCGTCACGTGGACTGCGGCAGCTTTGCGCCGCGTGCGGCCTCAATGCGCGCCGTCCAGCCCGTGCGCAAGGTGTCCCAATTGCGTGCGTCCGGCCCCGAATCCAATCCGTCTTGTATCAGCGTCTTGAAGCGCTCCTGCGCCGCCCGTTCCTCGTCACGACGCACAAGGTCACGCACATATTCGCTGGCAGAACTGTAGCCACGGGCCTTGATTCGGCTGTCTACAAAGGCTTTGAGGTCTTCGGTCAGAGAGATGTTCATGGTCACGGTGCTCATGCCCCGGAGTTTAGCGGCTTGGCAAAGCTTGCCAATGGCTGGTGCTGGGTAATTGGAACGCCGGGCCTTGACATTTTTTGTATATCGCAACAACATACAAATATGTTTGATCTTGCGCTTGTCATCGGCTTCCAATGGGACGATGGAAACGAGCGCAAAAATGTCGACAAGCACGGTGTGTCGCAGGCTGAAGCGGAAGAAGTCTTTCTGAACCAGCCGCTTTTCCTGACACCAGACGAGCGCCACAGCGCACAAGAGACGCGTTATCGCGCCTTGGGGCGCACCCATCGCGGTAGAGCCCTGGCGATTTTCTTCACACTGCGCAGTGGCCAGACCCTGATCCGCGTGATTTCGGCGCGCGACCAACACCTTAAGGAACGGATGATCTATGCCCAAAGCCACTAAACCAAAGGCGACAAGCCTCAAAGCGGTGCCCCCATTTGCTTCTGAGGCGCAAGAGCGGGAGTTTTGGGAAAAAGAGGCCCTGGACTCGACGGCTTATTTCGACACCAGCAAAACCGTGGCGGTGGCCTTGAAAAATCTGAAGCCTTCGACCACCAGTATTTCCCTGCGGCTGACCGACAGCTTGCTAGAAGGTATTCGGCGGGAAGCCAACAAGCTCGACGTGCCCTACCAGTCTTTGATGAAGGTGTGGCTCACCGAGAAGCTGGGGGAAAAGTCTGCGCGTTAGGCGGTGAACTAGCATTCCCGCATCTTAAAAACCAAACACCATGCGCATCCTTATCCCCGACAACAAAAAACTGGTTTCTGAAATGCTGCTGTCCATCCGCTGGGGCGACATGGACGCCATGGGCCATGTCAACAACACGGTGTACTTTCGCTACCTGGAAACTGCGCGCATCGATTGGATGTGCTCTATTGGCTGCCAGCCGGATCCCAGCGGCCAGGGACCGGTGATCCTGAACGCGTTTTGCAACTTCTACAAGCAGCTCGAATACCCCGGCGACGTGCGCTTGAAACTTTACGTCAGCGATCCGGCGCGCACTACGTTTGAGACCTGGTGCACGATGGAACGCGCCGACCAAGCGGGCGTGATTAGCGCCGCAGGCGGTGCCACCGTGGTGTGGGTTGATTTCCTCAGCCAAAAGGCCATGGAGTTGCCGCAATGGATGCGCGACATCGTGGCCTGATCGGCGGCATTCGCAAACCCGCTAGAATCCGCCCACCTTGAGGAGCGATGCAGTTCACGCAATGTGAATGAGGCTCAGGGTACAGGGGCACCGTCCCCTGCCAGTTACAACTGCGCTCACCCACTGGTGTCTTGTGTGGTGAGTTTGTCCTCTCTTCACAAGCGCAGTGGTTTTCAAAATGTACTTTTTGGAGCCTCTGTAATGAATGCTGTACTCAAACCCGTAAAAAAATCCTCTGCAAAACCTGCCACCAAGGTCCTCAAGCTGGTGCGCGCACCAGCCGCTGCTGCGGTTGCGGACTATGTGGTCGCTGACCTGACCCTGGCACCCTGGGGTCGCAAAGAACTCAATATTGCCGAAACCGAGATGCCTGGCCTCATGGCCATCCGCGACGAATTCGCCAAGGCGCAGCCGCTCAAAGGCGCGCGCATCACCGGCTCGCTGCACATGACCATCCAAACCGGCGTGCTGGTTGAAACCCTGCAAGCCCTGGGCGCCGACGTACGTTGGGCTTCGTGCAACATCTTTTCTACCCAAGACCACGCTGCCGCCGCCTTGGTGGCAGCCGGTACGCCAGTGTTTGCCTACAAGGGCGAGTCCTTGGACGACTACTGGGATTACACGCACCGCATTTTTGAATTTGGTGGCCGCAAAGGCACAGCCGCCGAAGGCCCCAACATGATTTTGGATGACGGCGGCGACGCCACGCTCCTCATGCACCTGGGCGCCAAGGCCGAGAAAGACCTCAAAGTACTGGCCAAGCCCGGTAGCGAAGAGGAAATTTGCCTGTTTAACTCCATCAAGGCAAAACTCAAGATCGATCCCACCTGGTACAGCCGCCGCCTGAAAAACATCATCGGCGTGACCGAAGAGACGACCACCGGCGTGCTTCGCTTAAATGAAATGGCCGCACGTGGCGACCTCGCGTTCCGCGCCATCAACGTCAACGACTCGGTGACCAAGAGCAAGTTTGACAACCTGTACGGCTGCCGTGAGTCTTTGGTGGACGCCATCAAGCGCGCCACCGACGTGATGATTGCCGGCAAAGTGGCCTTGGTCGCTGGCTACGGTGACGTGGGCAAGGGCTCGGCCCAGGCACTGCGCGCGCTGTCGGCCCAAGTTTGGGTGACCGAGGTCGACCCCATCAACGCACTGCAAGCGGCCATGGAAGGCTACAAAGTCGTCACCATGGAATACGCCGCCGACAAGGCTGACATCTTCGTATCGGCCACCGGTAACAAAAACGTGATCACCTATAAGCACATGGCGGCCATGAAAGACCAGGCCATCGTTTGCAACATCGGCCACTTTGACAACGAGATCGATGTGACATCTTTGTCCAAGTGCAAATGGGAAGAGATCAAGCCCCAGGTGGACCACGTGATTTTCCCGGCCACCAAAGGCAAAGCGGGCAAGCCCGAGAAGCGCATCATTCTCTTGGCCAAAGGCCGCCTGGTGAACCTGGGTTGCGGCACTGGCCACCCCAGCTTTGTCATGTCGTCCAGCTTTGCCAACCAAACGATTGCACAAATCGAGTTGTTCACCAAGCCCAAGGCCTACAAAGCCGGACAGGTTTACGTGCTGCCCAAGCACCTGGACGAAAAAGTGGCGCGCTTGCATCTCAAGAAAGTCGGCGCCATGCTGACCGAACTCACGGACGAGCAAGCCGCCTACATCGGCGTAAGCAAGGCGGGCCCCTACAAAGCGGATACCTACCGGTATTGATGTCCCACTGAATGCGCATTGACCAACTGCTGGTGCAACTCCAGCTTGCCAGCACCCGTTCCCAGGCCCAGCGCCTGATCGCAGACGGGGTGGAGTGGCAGCAAGGCGACACCTGGAAACGGGTGGCAAAAAATGGTGATGACGTGCCCGAAGACGCTGCGGTGCGGCTGCTCAATGACGCCGAGGCACGCTATGTGTCGCGCGGCGGCTTGAAGCTTGAAGCTGCGCTGATGCGTTTGGGGTTGGACGTCACAGGTTTTGCATGCCTGGATGTGGGTCAGTCTACGGGCGGTTTTACCGACTGCCTGTTGCAGCATGGTGCGGTGTCGGTGGTGGGCGTGGATGTGGGCAGCGCCCAACTCCACCCCCAACTGCGTACCGACCCGCGCGTGCTGTGCGTGGAAGGGGTCAATGCCCGTGGCTTGGTAGCCGACGACTTGGTCGCCGCTTACCAAGACAGCGTGGGAGCGGATGGCATGTTTGACGATGACGAGGCCTTGGACGACGAAGACGGCTTGCATGGGGAGGATGAAACTTCTCACCCAGCCGACCGATCGAGCCACGGCTTTGTTCCCGCGTTTGATCTGGTAGTGGCGGACCTGTCCTTCATTTCCCAAACGCTGGTCTTGCCCGCCGTGGTGCCGCTGCTCAAAGCGGGCGGCACCTTGCTGACCCTGGTCAAGCCGCAGTTTGAACTGCAGCCCGGCCAGGTTGGCAAAGGCGGCATCGTCAAAGACCCATCGATGTACCTGCTGGTGGAGCAGCGCGTGCGAGGCGCATGCGCTGACCTGGACCTCACGGTCACCGCGTGGTTCGACTCGCCCATTACGGGCGGGGACGGCAACCGCGAATTCTTTATTTGCGCCCACAAACCGGGCGAAACCGCACTATCCGAATGAGAACGCCATGTTTTCTACCCCCCGAATTCCAGTCAGTCTGGAATTCTTCCCCCCCAAGACTGCGGAAGGGGCAGACAAGCTTCGCCTAGCGCGACAGCGACTCTATCCTCTGCAACCGTCTTTTTGCTCGGTCACCTTTGGTGCCGGCGCTTCCACGCAAGCAGGCACCTTCCAGGCGGTGGCTGAAATTTTGAGCGAGGGCGTATCTGCTGCCTCGCACTTCACCTGCATCAACGCCACCCGCGAAACCGTTCGCACGCAGCTCGGGACTCTCAAAGCAATGGGCGTCAAACGCTTGGTGGCTTTGCGCGGCGACTGGCCTGACAACTACCGTGCTGGCGATTTTGAGTACGCCTCGGACCTCGTAGCGTTTATCCGTGCTGAGACGGGTGACTACTTTCACATTGAGGTGGCTTGCTACCCTGAAACGCACCCGCAAGCACATAGCCCGCACGCTGACATCGCCGCGCTGCTTGCCAAGGCTCGCGCTGGTGCCGATTCGGCGATCACCCAGTACTTTTACAACTCAGACGCATATTTCCGGTTTTTGGAGGATGCGCAGGCGCAGGGCGTGCACATTCCCCTGGTTCCTGGAATCTTGCCGATCTCCAACGCTGCGCAACTGTTGCGCTTTTCAGAGGCGTGCGGCGCGGAGATTCCGCGCTGGATTCGCCTGCGTTTGCTTAGCTATGGCGACGACGTGGAGTCCATCAAGGCTTTCGGCCTGGAAGTGGTGACCGACTTGTGCGAGCAGTTGCGTGCGGGTGGCGCGCCGTCGCTGCATTTCTACACCCTCAACCAAAGTGCGCCCACGCTGTCGATTTGTGAAGGTCTCGGCTTGCTCCCTCCGACCCAGGCTGCCCTCGCACCGGCGGTATAACGCCGACCTCAGCGCCAGGCTCGGGTTTAGCCGCCGGACTCCAGGGTGTGCGCCGCATGCTGGTCCTGTCCCAGCAGGGTTGCGAGTTGGGGTAAGGCGTCCTTGAGGGCTGCTTTGAGCGTGAACGGCGGGTTGATCAGAAAAACGCCGCTCGCTGGCAGGCCCGGACGAATGGTTTCGCCCTCGTCGTCGTGCAGCAGCTTGCTGGACTTGACGGTTAGCGTGGCCTCTAGCCAGCTTTTGCCGGCGCGCACCGCCAGGGTTTTGAGCTTGCGCGGCAGGTCGTGTGCCTCGGGGCGGGGAATCAACGGGTACCAAACGGCGTAGGTGCCGGTGGCAAACCGCACCAGCGCATCGGCCACCATGGCCTGGACGCGGGCGTAGTCGTGCTTGATCTCGTAGCTAGGGTCGCAAAACAGCAGCGCGCGGCGCGAGGGCGGGGGCAGGAACTTCTTCACCCCCTCAAATCCGTCCTCCAACGCAATGGCCACCTGGCGCCCGGCCTCTAACTGAGCGATATTGGCCGACAACGTTTTGGCGTCGGTGGGGTGCAGTTCAAACAGTTTGAGCTTGTCGCGCCCGCGCAGGTGCTGCTGAATGATGAAGGGCGAGCCCGGATACACCTTCCATTGACCGGCTGAATTAAAGCTGGCCACCATATCGATGTAATCCTGCACTGCGGGGGCCAATGGCGTTGTTGGTTTTGCGGCCACCAGCTTTAAAAACCCTTGGGCGGCCTCGGCGCTGGTTTTGGCGTAATCGCCGTCCAGGCGGTACAGGCCCGCGCCGGCGTGGGTGTCAAACACGGTAAAGGGCGTCTCTTTTTGCGCCATGTGCTTGAGCACGGCGAGTAAGACGGTGTGTTTGAGCACGTCGGCGTGATTGCCGGCATGAAAGGCGTGTCGGTAGCTGAACATAGCAGCTGATGGTAACCGGCGGCAGCGCCGACCAAGAGAAAGTAGGGCCCGCAGAGCGAAATCCTCTATACTGGCGGGCTTCGCAGCGCTTTAGTGGCTCCGCGGCGAAGTTTTACACCCCACCTAAGAGGCTCCCGCTAGTGGAGCGCCGACCGTGGAAAAGAGCCCTGCAAACCCCTTCTTTAGAAGAGAAAACTCATGTCAACTTTCAGCGCAAAACCCGCTGAGGTCGTGCACGAGTGGTTTGTGCTTGACGCGACCGATAAGGTCCTCGGACGAGTAGCCAGCGAAGTTGCTCTCCGTTTGCGCGGCAAACACAAGGCCATTTACACGCCTCACGTCGATACCGGCGACTATATTGTCGTCATCAA
>CAMDKE010000119.1 GCA_945901215.1 Comamonas sp. lk | reverse complement strand
ACGGGTTACAACTTCCTGGGCTCTGACGGGACTTACCAGAAAGACAAAACCACGCTATCAACCGCTGTGGTGTTGTCGTTCTAGGCGGCTAGCGGTTAACCCCGCGCGACCGGTCGTGCGGGGTCGCTGCACCACTCGCTCCAGCTTCCGGCGAACAAGGCGCCGGGTGCTAGGCCAGCGATTTGCATGGCCAGGATGTTGGGAATGGCGCTCACGCCACTGCCGCAGTGGTGTACCACCGCACCGGCAGCGCGCGAGCCCAACAAGGCGTCAAACTCGGCACGCAACTGGGCTGCGGGTTTGAATGTGCCATCGGCGTTGAAGTTCAGGGAAAACGGGCGGTTCAAAGCGCCCGGAACATGCCCGGCCACGGGGTCCAGCGGCTCCACCTCTCCTTTGAATCGCGCCGGGGCACGGGCATCGATCAGCACCTGTTGCGTGCTACCCAAGCGGCGCTCGACTTGCCCCACGTCCACCAGATCCAGCAAAGGTGCTGCGGTGGAAAAAACGGCAGTAGCCGACGATGCTGCGGCTGAAAACCCCGGTGCCGGTCCACTTTCTGTACCGCCACCGTGCGCGACCCAGGCTTGCAAGCCGCCGTCCAGCACCGCAACGGGGGCGTGCCCCAGCCACTTGAGCATCCACCACAGGCGCCCACAAAAGTTGTTTCCCTGGCGGTCGTAGACCACCGCTTGCATGCCATTGCCAAACCCGGCCGTTGCCAGCCACTGCGCAAACGTATCGCGCGCGGGCAGCGGGTGGCGCCCGCCGCTGGCGGCCCCGGTGAGCAGGCGGTCGCCTTTGGAGCTCAAGGCCGTATCCAGATGGGCATATACCGCGCCGGGAATGTGACTCTGCGCATACATGGCTGCTCCCGCATCGGCTTGGGCCAGGTCGAAACTGCAGTCAAAAACCCGGCATGGTGTGCCGCTGGCCAGCAGTTCAACGAGTTGGGTGGCGGATATCAGGTCGGTGTACATCCGAGATCCGTTCTAATGGTGTGCAAGTTTGTGGTAGGGGGTTGCGTCGCAACGCGAGCTTAATGCGCTTCGGCTGGCGTGTCGGGCAGCGCTCGCTGGCGAAGCACCGTGGCCATTACCCCACTGGCCACGATGACGGCGATACCGGCCCAACCCAAGGGGGCGATGGTGTCGCCAAACAGCAGCAAGCTGTAGATGCAGGCAAAGACGATACCCGAGTACTGCATGCTGGCAACCACCAGCGTGGCGCCTTTGCGGTAGGCGCGCGTCATGCACCATTGGCCCAGGGATGCCAATACGCCAATAGGTACCACCCAAGCGGCATGCTGCCAGCGCACATGCTCCCAAGGGGTTAGCTCAGAAAATGCGATACCGGCGCCACCGATCAAGGTGGTGCCAACGGCGAAGTAAAAAACGGTTCGCTCTTCGGGCTCGCCGACCTTGCCCAGGGCCGTGACTTGCATATATGCCAAGGCCGCGCCGATGCCCGACAGCAGCCCGATTACTCCAGCGAATAACTGGTCGTGGTCAATAGTCGGTCGCAGCGTCATGACAACCCCGGCAAAACCCATCAGCACGGTTGTCATCAACATGCCCTGGCGCGGGCCTTGGCCGTAAATCAAGGAGCCACCCAGTATGAAGGCGGCAACCCAGACGCCGCTCATGTAATTGAGTGTCATCGCAGTGGCCAGGGGCAGATGTGCAATGGCATAAAACCAGGAACCCAGGGAAATTACGCCCACGGCACTGCGCGTGAAATGCATCATGGGTACTGGCGTGCGCAAGCTTCCCCCGCGTGCGCGAACCATCGCTGCCATGAAGATTACGCTGACCAAACCGCGGTAAAAAATCAACTCAAAGGTGCCAAAGCTGCTTGACGCCTCCTTGACGCCCACTGCCATGGTGGCAAATAGAAAGGACGCCAGCACCATCCACAGTGCCTGTTTGGAACTGCCCGGCCCGCCCACTGGGCTCATGTTTCTAGCTGTGTGGCGTTGGACATGCGGGCGCGATACCACTCGTGGAAGTGCTGCATTCCGTCTTCCATGGGGCTTTGGTAAGGGCCAATTTCGTTGTCACCACGCTGTAGCAGGGCTTTGCGCCCAGCGTCCATGCGCTCAGCGATTTCGTCGTCCTCAACGCAGGTTTCCATGTAGGCGGACTGCTGGGATTCGACAAACTCACGTTCGAACGCCACAATTTCCTCGGGGTAATAAAACTCCACCATGTTCATGGTTTTGTCCACACCCATTGGGTGCAGGGTGGACACCGTCAGCACATGTGGGTACCACTCGACCATGGTGTGCGGGTAATAGGTAAGCCAAATGGCGCCGAACTTTGGCGGCACGCCGTTGCGGTACTTGAGTAATGCACTTTGCCAGCGTTCATACGCAGGGGAGCCACCGCAGGCGTCGGCTTTGCCCAAGCGGTTGGCCGCGCCTACGGTCTGTACCGAGTAATGTTCTTTAAATTCCCAGCGCAAGTCTTCGCAGGTCACAAAATTGCCCAATCCAGGGTGGAACGGACCGACGTGGTAGTCCTCTAAGTACACCTCGATGAAGGTTTTCCAGTTGTAGTTGCACTCGTGCATCTCCACGCGGTCGAGCACGTAGCCATCGAAGTCCAGGTCGCTTCGGGGTCCTAAATCCCTCATTTGGGTGGCCACATCTACCCCGCCCGATTCAAACAACAAGCCGTTCCACTCTTGAAGCGGGTAGTTGTTGAGATTCAGGCAGGGGTCGGCGGCAAAGTGCGGTGCGCCGATCAATGTTCCGGCCTGACTGCCCGCCATGCCGCTGTGCAAGCCACTGTAAGTCCAGCGGTGCAAGGGGCAGACGATGTTGCCGTTGCTTCCAGCCGTTTGGTTTTGCCCCTGCAGGAGCGAACCTTTTCCTTTGAGCATCAGCGCCTGGCGGTGGCGGCAGACGTTGGAGATCAACTCAATGCCGCCGGCGTTTCGAACCAGTGCACGGCCTTCGTTCTCCTGCGGCAGTGTGTAGAAGTCGCCGACCTCGGGCACGCTCAGGCTGTGCCCCACGTAGCGCGGACCCGATTTGAAGATGCTTTGCATCTCCCGTGCATAGAGCGCAGGGTCAAAGTAGCTTGATACCGGGAGTTGGCTTACGGCCTGCTGCAGCTGAAGACTTAAATCAGACATGGTGGACCTGACCTAAAGACTCCCCACAGGGAGAATGCGCACGAGACGCGAGAAAAATAAAGACCGCCAGTCCTACAGGAAGACGATCGCGAAGCAGGGGATTGTACCTTTGGCAAGACAGGCCGAGGACACCTTACCAGGGCTGGCAAAGCACTACCTTAAAATCGGTGGAGTCTATTGCTTTTGTACCTACCCTTTTTAGCGAGACCTGTATGCCAAAGGCAAGTTCTAACGTCCCTGCTGCCGCCCAAGTGCCCACCGGGTTGCCGGCCAATTACGAGGCCGCAATGCAAGAGCTTGAGCAGCTGGTCGCGCAGATGGAGGCCGGCGACATGCCGCTGGACCAGTTGCTCGCAGCCTATAAAAGGGGGGCTGAACTGCTGCGTGTATGCCGCGACAAGCTCGAGGCGGTTGAGGACCAAATCAAGGTGCTCGACAAAGACGTCCTCAAACCCTGGAGCAGTGTGTGACCCATACCGTGCCATTTGTGTTGGAAGCATGGAGCCGGCAGCGCTTGCAAACGGTGGAGCGTTGCCTGGACGATTGGGTTAGCGCGAACCTCGATACGGGCGCGGCACCAGGCGCGCCGGCAGACTTGGTGGCCGCTATGCGCTATGCGGTGCTCGATGGTGGAAAGCGCTTGCGCCCCTTGCTGGTATTGGCGGCTTTTGAGGCCGTGTCTGGGCACCGCGCGCAACCGTCCACGGCGGCCCTTCGCGCCGCCTGTTCGGTGGAATTGATTCACGCCTACTCCTTGGTTCACGACGACATGCCCTGTATGGACAACGACGTATTGCGCCGGGGAAAGCCCACCGTCCATGTGCAGTTTGGTCAAGCTAGCGCCTTGCTGGCAGGCGACGCATTGCAAGCCATGGCGTTTGAGTTGCTTACACCGTCGGACGGCAGCGTGGCGCCTGACGTTCAAGCGCGCCTGTGCGCTTTGCTGTCGCGCGCTGCGGGCAGCACCGGCATGGCTGGAGGCCAGGCCATTGACCTGGCCAGCGTGGGCGGCGCCTTGACTGAAGGCGCCTTGCGCCATATGCACCAGCTTAAAACCGGCGCCTTGCTGCGCTGCAGCGTCTTGATGGGCGCTGCATGCGGCGGCGCCAGCGCCTTGGTAATCGAAGCCTTGGCGCAGTACGGAAACGCTATCGGGCTTGCGTTTCAGGTCGTCGATGATGTGCTTGACGTCACCGCAGACTCCGCAACGCTGGGCAAGACCGCTGGCAAAGACGCCGACCGTGCCAAACCGACTTATGTTTCCCTCATGGGCCTGGCGCGCAGCCGAGCCTATGCCGCCGAGTTACTTGGCCAAGCTCATGCGGCGCTGGCCTTGGCCGGCCTGGCCGATACGAGCCCGTTGGGCGCACTGGCCGACATGGTGGTTCATCGAAGCCATTGAGCTTTTCACGATAATGCACTTTCTTTGCATTTTCGGGCCGTTACAGTGCGGCGCTTTTACCTAGGTCTTCAGTTCATGCCCAATTCATCCACGACCAAAGCACCCTTACTTCCTCAAATTCAGTCACCTCAGGATTTACGTCGCATGTCCCGAAGCGATATGCATGGTGTGGCGGATGAACTTCGGGCTTTTTTGCTCAAAAGCGTAGCTCAGACGGGCGGGCACCTGAGCTCCAACCTTGGCACCGTCGAGTTGACTGTGGCCTTGCACTATGTGTTCGATACGCCCAAAGACTGCCTGGTGTGGGATGTGGGCCACCAAACTTACCCGCACAAGATTTTGACCGGACGGCGCGAGCGCATGTCTACTTTGCGCCAGTTCGGCGGCCTCAGCGGTTTTCCGCAGCGTGGGGAGAGTGACTTCGATACTTTTGGTACCGCGCACTCCAGCACGTCGATTTCGGCCGCCCTTGGCATGGCCGTGGCCGCCAAGCTCAAGGGCGAGGACCGTTATTCGGTGGCCATCATTGGGGACGGCGCGCTTACGGCGGGAATGGCTTTTGAAGCGCTCAATAACGCGGGCGTGGAAGACTGCCGCCTGCTCGTCATTCTTAACGACAACGAGATGAGCATCAGCCCACCGGTGGGTGCGCTCAACCGCTACCTTGCCCAGTTGATGAGCGGGCAGTTTTACGCCAAGGCGAAAAGTGTGGGGAAAAGCGTTCTCAAAGGTGCGCCCACCCTGTTTGAGTTGGCCAAACGCATTGAAGAGCATGCTAAAGGCATGGTGGTTCCGGCCACCTTGTTTGAGCAGTTTGGCTTTAACTACATCGGCCCGATTGACGGGCATGACCTGAACTCCTTGATTCCGACGCTGGAGAACATCAAGCACCTGAAGGGCCCGCAGTTTTTGCACATTGTTACCAAGAAGGGCCAGGGCTACGCATTGGCGGAGGCGGACCCCGTGGCCTACCATGGGCCAGGAAAATTCGATCCTGCGGTGGGTCTGAAGCAGCCATCGGCCCCTGGTAAGGCGACTTTCACCCAGGTGTTTGGGCGCTGGTTGTGCGATATGGCCGAGCAGGATAAGCGTCTGGTGGGAATTACCCCCGCTATGCGTGAAGGCTCAGGTTTGGTCGATTTTGAAACGCGCTTCGCGGATCGGTATTTCGACGTGGGTATTGCCGAACAGCATGCGGTTACCTTTGCCGCGGGCCTGGCGACCCAGGGGCTCAAGCCCGTGGTGGCGATCTATTCCACCTTTTTGCAGCGCGCATACGACCAACTTATTCATGACGTTGCGATTCAAAACTTGCCGGTGGTGTTTGCCCTGGACCGGGCCGGTCTGGTAGGGGCCGATGGCGCAACCCACGCCGGTGCCTACGACATTGCGTTTTTGCGCTGTATTCCCAACGTCAGCATCGCCTGCCCAGCGGACGAAAATGAATGCCGCCAATTGCTCAGCACCGCCTTTATGCAAGACCACCCGGTGGCGGTGCGCTACCCGCGTGGGGCGGGTGCTGGCGTGCCGGAACAAAAGAACTTGGACGGTTTGCCATTTGGCAAAGGAGAAGTTCGCCGCACGGGTGAGCGCATTGCCATTTTGGCCTTCGGTACCCTGCTGCAGCCGGCCTTGGTGGCGGCCCAGGGTCTCAACGCCACTGTGGTCAACATGCGCTGGGCCAAACCACTGGATACGGCCCTATTGTTGTCTGTGGCGGCGAGCCACGCATGCCTTGTAACGGTGGAAGACGGGGCACTGATGGGTGGCGCGGGAAGTGCGGTGTTGGAGACCTTGCAGGCGGCCGGTCTTGTGGTCCCGGTATTGCAGCTGGGATTTCCTGACCAGTTTATTGAGCACGGTGACCCGGCCTTGTTGATGGCCAAGCAAGGTTTGGACGCCCCGGGTATAGAGGCCGCGGTACGCACCCGGTTCACGGTGGCGTAGCTTGGGAGCCCAAGGGAAAACCCGCGCCAAAACCACCCGGTCAGTTCCTACAATAAGCCTCGGGTTGTAAACCCGTCCCGCCTTATGGCAACCAGCAGGTGCCTTGGGCGCTTGTTTCACATTCAACGGAGTACTGCAATGGATCGTCGTTCAATTATCAAAAACGCCGGGATCGCCGGTGTCTTGGCCGCTGGTATGGCGCCCGCGGTCCATGCGCAAGCCACCTTGCGCTGGCGCTGTGCCTCAAGTTTTCCGAAGGCGCTGGATACCTTGTTTGGCGTGTGCGAGGTGTTTGCTAAAAAAGTCGGCGAGCTCAGCGGTGGAAAATTCACCATCAGCACCCACGCTGGCGGGGAATTGATGCCTCCGTTTGGCGTGCTCGATGGTGTATCCAACGGCACCATTGAGATGGCAAACACCGCTTCCTACTATTTCTTTGGCAAAGACCCCACTTACGCGCTCGACTGTGCGATTCCCTTTGGCCTTAACAGCCGCCAGATGACGGCTTGGATGTACGAGGGCAACGGACTGAAGTTGCTGCGCGAACATTTCGCCAAAGTCGGCATCGTTAACTTTCCCATGGGCAATACGGGTGTGCAGATGGGCGGCTGGTTTCGTAAGGAAATCGGTTCGGTAGCCGACCTCAAGGGCCTGAAGTTCCGTTGCGGCGGCTTTGCCGGCAAAGTGCTGGAGCGCCTGGGCGTGGTGCCACAGAACATTCCGGGGGGCGAAATTTACCAGGCACTCGAAAAAGGCACCATTGATGCGGCCGAGTGGGTTGGCCCTTATGACGACTTGAAGCTCGGCTTCAACAAGGTAGCCCCCAATTACTACTATCCCGGATTTTGGGAGGTTGGACCACAGCTTTCCTTGTACGTGAACCAAAAGGCCTACGAAGGCCTGTCACCCGAATACAAAGCCATCGTGGAATGCGCCGCAGCCTTTGCGCACACCGACATGCAGGCAAAGTACGACTTCCGCAACATGCCGGCGCTAAAAACGCTGTTGGGCCAGGGCGTCAAGCTGCACAAGTTCCCCAAGGATGTGCTCAATGCCTCGTTCAAGGCCGCGATGGACGTGTATTCCGAGCTCAATGACACCAACCCAGCCTGGAAGAAGATTTACACCGACTACGCTGGGTTTCGCAAAGAAAGCAATTTGTGGTTTAGCTTGGCCGAAGCGTCGATGGACGACTTCATGCAATCACAAAAGCTCTGACCGAGACTTCGTAAGCTACAAAAAACCCGCTTCGGCGGGTTTTTTGTTTTTGGGTCATTCAACAGGTCAAGGTCGCCAACCCTTGCCCTGTTCCCTATTGGCGCAACCACACTTAGGGTTTCTTGGCCTCGTCGTCTTTCATAGACTCGAGCATGCGCGCCATAGGATCTTCTGCTTCTTCAGCGGTGCCTTCTTTTGCTTTGTCTTCTGCATCCTTGTCTTTAGATTTTTGTTGCGAG
>CAMDKE010000118.1 GCA_945901215.1 Comamonas sp. lk | reverse complement strand
TCAAACCAGCGTTTGAGGGTGTCGCGCTCAGCATCGGTGATCTGGGTGGCATTGTTCATGGGCATGATGCGGGTCACCACGGCCTGCTGGTAGATGCCTTGCGCGTGGGTGGCCACCTGCGCGGGCGAGTCCAGTCGCACGTTTTTCATTTGCACTTGTTCTGCATGGCAGGAGTAGCAGCGCTGGGCCAGGATGGGCTGCACGGCTGCGTAGCCCACGGGAGCCAATGGCTGGGCATCCGCAGGTGGGCGCGGCGGCGGAGCCAGGGCGATGATCACGCCCACAAAGGCCAGTACACCAGCCAGCGCATAAGGCCAGGGATGCGGATTGCGCGCAAGCTTAAAGCCGTGGCGCAGCACAAAAAACTGGCGAATGGCGGCGCCCGCGCCCATCATGGCAATCAGCACCAGCCAGTTGTGGGCATTGGTGTAAGTGAAGCTGTAATGGTTGCTCAGCATGGCAAACAGCACTGGCAGCGTGAAATAGGTGTTGTGCACGCTGCGCTGCTTGCCGCGCTGGCCGTGGATCGGGTCGACCGGCTGATTGGCGCGAATACTCTGGACCACGGTTTTTTGGCCCGGAATAATCCAGAAAAACACATTCGCGCTCATGCTGGTGGCGATCATGGCGCCCACCAGCAAAAAGGCCGCGCGCCCGGCAAACCAGTGGCAGGCCAACCAGGCCGCCGCGCACACCAAGAGCGCCACCAGTACCCCGACGATGTGGTCGCCGCCTTCTTTTTGCCCAAAGACGCGACAAACCGCGTCATAGGCCAGCCAAAACACCACCAAAAAGCCCAAGGCCACGGCCACCGCCGCCTGGGGCGACCAATCCATCACCGACTTGTCGACCAAATAAGTGCCCGCGCTCCACAGGTAGGAAATGGTGAACAGCGCAAAGCCTGTCAGCCAGGTGCTGTAGCTCTCCCAATAAAACCAGTGCAGGTGGCTGGGCAGCTGCGGCGGGCGCACCGCAAACTTGACCGGGTGGTAGAAACCCCCGCCGTGCACCGCCCACAGCTCACCGCTGACACCTTGGCGCTGCAATTCGGGGTCGGTGGGCGGGGTAAGGCTGCTGTCCAAAAACACAAAGTAGAACGACGAGCCCACCCAGGCAATGGCTGTGACCACATGCGCCCAACGCAAGAGTAGGTTGGCCCAGTCGAGCAAGTAGGTATCCATGGCAGGGTTTCTCCGTTAACGGGGATGGCAATACATAAAGGGCACTGCTACGCCAACTGAAGCAACAACTGCGCCGCTACCGAGGCGGCAATCACCTCCGGGTGCTTGTCCACAATGCCCGGAATGCCGATGGGGCAGGTGATGTGGTCGAGTTCGGCCTGGCTAAAGCCTCTGTCCCGCAAGCGATGGCCAAAGCTGGCCCATTTGGTTTTGCTGCCAATCAGGCCGACAAAAGGCAGGTCGCCTTGGCTGCGCTGGCGCAACAGACAGGCCGCGACGATGTCCAGGTCTTCAGCGTGGCTAAAGCTCATGATCAGCACGCGCGACTGCGCCGCCAAGCCCGGCACCGCGCCTTGCACCGGATTGGAATGCTCGCACTGGACGCCAGCGGGCATGTCCGTCGGGAAAATGCCGTCGCGGCTGTCGATACAGGTGAGTTGCAGGGGCAGCGGTGCCAGCGCGTGCGCCAAGGCCGCGCCCACATGGCCGCCGCCAAACAAAGCCACAGGCGCTCGGTAGGTGGTAAGCCGCTGCACCAAGGCGGCGCGGTCTTGGTGGCTGACACGCTCAAAGCGCAACTCAACCTGGCCGCCGCAGCACTGGCCCAGGTTGGGCCCCAGGGCAATACGCTGCACCGCAGCAATTTCCTCGCCCTTCGCCATGGCCTGCGCTTGCGCAATGGCGTCAAATTCCAGGTGTCCGCCCCCGACGCTGCCCACCACCTGGTCACCAAAAACGGCCATCCAAGCACCCGCACCGCGCGGCACCGAACCGCGCACGGCTTGCACCGTGACCAAAACCGCGCTACTGTGCGCCAGTTTTGTGAAAAATGTTGCGGCGTGGTGGCTCATCGGGGCCTTTGTACCATGCCACCAAGCGGTAAAAAAACAAACACTTGCGGAGACTCAGCATGCACCCAACCGCCTCTCTTGCTCGCACCAGCGCGTTTTGCCAGCCCCGCCTGCGAACCGCTCTTTGGGCCACCCTGGCCTGCATCGTGGCCGGTTGCGCAACCCGGCCGCCGCCACCGGCCCCCGTTGCCGTGGTCAAGCCGCCGGCGCCGGTCGTGGTCGCCCCGGTAGTACCCCCTGCGGCACCGCCCAAGCCCGAAGCGCCCGTGGCCGTCGAGGTGGTACGCGTTCCCAGCGTGGTATCGCAAGCCGCTACGGCACGCGACTACCGGCGCGACGCGGCCGCACACTTGTACAAAAAGCTCAGCACGCGCATTTTTAACGGGAAAATGCCGCCGCTGTTGCAGGCCGTGGGGGTGTTGCAGGTCGACATCGACCAGCATGGCGACGTGATCGCGGTGCGCTGGATGCGCGCACCCAGCCACGTACCGGCCGTGATGGCGGAGATTGAGCGATCGGTGCGCGCTGCCGCCCCTTACCCCGCACCGGTCAAGCTCGGGCAAGTCACTTACACGGATACCTGGCTGTGGCACAAAAGCGGGCGCTTCCAGCTCGATACCCTGACCGAAGGGCAAATCTAGCCGGAGCAGGGGCGTGGGCACTGCGCGCCTCACGAGCCCCGATAAGTGGAATAGCTCCACGGGCTGGCCAGCAGCGGCACGTGGTAGTGCTGGCTGACATCGGCCACGCCAAAGTCCAGGTTCACCTGGTCCAAAAACGGCGGCTGCGGCAGCGCAACACCCCGGGCCCTGAAATACGCAGCCACATCAAATACCAAGCGGTAGCTGCCGCGTTGCAGGCTTTGCGTGTCGTAGAGCGGGCCGTCCGGATTGCGCCCATCGGAATTGAGCACAAAGGTCTTGACCAGGCGGGGCGGCGCGTCGGCCGACGTGGTGTAGAGCGCAACCCGCATGCCCGCCGCCGGCGTGCCGTGCATGGTGTCTAAAACGTGGGTACTCAGGCCCATGGCGGTTTCCTTTGAAAGGTTGGACGGTGCTGCGCCAAAGTGTATACAGTTTTACAGCTTTGACGCTATCATCCCCCGCATGGATGCATCCACGCCCACCGGTTTGATCGTCGAGTCGCTCACCCGCAGCATGGTGGAGCACCGTTTGCTACCCGGCGCAAAGCTAGTCGAGCAGAAACTGGCGACCGAATTCGGGGTTTCACGCACACTGATCCGCCAGGCCTTGTTTCGGCTATCCCAAAATCATCTGGTTCGTATGGAGCCCGCGCGCGGCGCCTTTGTCGCAGCGCCCTCGGCCACCGAGGCGCGCCAGGTGTTTGCCGTGCGGCGCATGCTCGAAGCAGGCATGGTGCGCAGCTTTATGGCGCAGGTGCAGCCCGAGCACGTCAAGGCCCTGCAGGACCACATTGCGCGCGAGGCAGATGCCGTGGTCCAAGGCGACCGGCGCGACCGCACCGTGCTGCTGGGCGACTTTCACGTCCTCATCGCCCAGCTCATGGGCAACACCGTGCTGGCGCACATGCTGAGCGACCTGAACTCGCGCTGCGCCCTGATCACCATGCTGTACCAAACCGACGCGGGGGCGTCGCACTCGCAAGAGGAGCACAGCGCCATCGTGCAGGCCATCCAAAGCGGCGACGAGGCGCTGGTCTTGCGCCTGATGGATGAGCACCTGTGCCATGTGGAAGCGGCGCTGGCGCCACTGTCGCCTGGTTCACCGCCCGGTTGCCCCACGCACGCAGCACCGCCTGTTTAACCCATCCACCCGTTCTGCCATGACCCTGTACGACTCCACCGCCAGCTACCCCCGCGACCTGGTGGGCTACGGCCCCACACCCCCCCACCCGCATTGGCCCGGCCAAGCGCGGGTGGCGGTGCAATTTGTTCTGAACTACGAAGAAGGCGGCGAAAACAGCGTGCTGCACGGTGACGCGGGCTCGGAGCAGTTTTTGTCCGAAATGTTCAATCCGCCGGCATTTGCCGAGCGCCACATCAGCATGGAAGGTATTTACGAATATGGCTCGCGCGCAGGCGTGTGGCGCTTGTTGCGCGAGTTTGAAAAGCGCAAGCTGCCGCTTACCGTGTTTGGCGTGGCCACCGCCTTGCAGCGTCACCCCGAGCTATGCGCCGCGCTGGGCGAACTGGGCCACGATATCGCCTGCCACGGCCTGAAGTGGATCCACTACCAAAACATCGACGAGGCCACCGAACGCGCCCACATGGCGCAGGCCATGGACATCTTGCAGCGCCTCACCGGTGCGCGGCCCCTGGGCTGGTATACGGGGCGCGACAGCCCCAACACCCGCAGGCTCGTAGCCGACTACGGCGGCTTTGCCTACGACAGCGACTACTACGGCGACGACCTGCCGTTTTGGATGCAGGTGCGCAAGACCGATGGCAGCGTGGTGCCGCAACTCATCGTTCCCTACACCCTGGACTGCAACGACATGCGCTTTGCGCTGCCCCAGGGCTACTCCCATGCCGACCCGTTTTTTCAGTACCTGAAAGACAGTTTTGACGCCCTGTACGCCGAAGGCGACCCGCAGGGCCTGAACGCCCCCAAGATGATGAGTGTGGGAATGCATTGCCGGTTGCTGGGTCGACCCGGCCGCATCACCGCCTTGCAGCGCTTTTTGGACCACATCCAGTCGCATGACCGGGTGTGGGTTTGTCGGCGTCTGGACCTGGCGCGCCACTGGGCTAGCACCCATCCGTTTAAGCCAACCGTTTAAGCCCCATGCCAACCCCCGCCCTGAGCCTGGCTCAAATCAATAGCGCCCCACTGGCACAGGCCAAGACTCTGCTGGGCGGCCTGTACGAGCACTCGGACTGGATCGCCCACCAGGCGCTGGCGCAGCGGCCTTTTGCCTCGCTGGCGCAGCTGAAATACGCCATGTGCCAGGTGCTGGACGCGGCGCCGCGAGAGGCCCAGCTGGCCCTGGTGCGCGCCCACCCCGAGCTCGCGGGCAAAGCGCTGGTGGCCCAGGACCTGACCGCCGAGTCGCGCCACGAGCAGCAAAAAGCCGGTTTAACCGACTGCACGGCGCAGGAACTGGCGCATATTCAACAACTCAACAGCGACTACGAGGCCAAGTTTGGCTGGCCCTTTATTTTGGCCGTGCGCGGACCGCGCGGTACCGGGCTGACCAAGCGCGACATCTTGCAAACCTTTGCGCGGCGTCTGCAAGACCATCCCGATGTTGAACTGCAGGAGTGCCTGCGCAATATCCACCGCATCGTGGAAATCCGCCTGGGTGACAAGTTTGGCTGCGAGCCCACGCAGGGCAATATGTTGTGGGACTGGCAAGAAAGCCTGGCCCGCCACAGCGACCCCGGCTGCGCCGAGCGCGGTGAGCTGACCGTGACTTACCTGACCGACGCCCACCGGGCCTGCGCGCAAGAGCTGCACCAGCGCATGGCCGAATGCGGCTTTGACGAGGTGTACACCGACGCTGTAGGCAACGTCGTGGGCCGCTACCACCCGCAGGCCCCGGGCGCGCGCTATCTCATGACGGGCAGCCACTACGACACCGTGCGCAACGGCGGCAAGTACGACGGGCGATTGGGCATTTTTATACCCCTGGCCTGCGTGCGCGCCTTGCACCACAGCGGTCAGCGCCTGCCCTTTGGCATTGAAGTGGTGGCTTTTTCCGAAGAAGAGGGCCAGCGCTTCAAGGCCACTTTTTTGTCCGCCTCCGCGCTCACCGGCAGCTTTCAGCAGGCCTGGCTGGCGCAACAAGACGCCGATGGCGTCACCCTGCAAGCGGCCATGGAGCACGCCGGCCTGCAGATTGCCGACATCGCTGCCCTGGCGCGCGACGCCAGCCAGTACCTCGGCTTTGTCGAGGTACACATTGAACAAGGCCCGGTGCTCAACGGGCTGCACCTGCCGCTGGGCGTGGTCACCTCCATCAACGCCAGCGTGCGCTATGCATGCTCGGTAAGCGGCACCGCCAGCCACGCAGGCACCACGCCCATGAACCGCCGGCGCGACGCGGCCAACGCGGTGGCAGAGCTGGCCCTGTACCTGGAGCAGCGGGCCGCGCGCGACGGGGACTCGGTTGCCACCATCGGCCAGTGGCAGGTGCCCAATGGCTCGGTCAATGTGGTGCCCGGTCGCTGCGATTTCTCGCTCGACTTGCGCGCACCCCAGGACGCACAGCGCGACGCCTTGGACCACGATGTGCTGGCACAGCTGGCCGCCATTTGCCAGCGACGGGGCCTGACCTACCGGGCGGAACAAACCCTGCGCGCCTCGGCTGCCCCCAGCCACGCGGCCTGGCAGCAACGCTGGGAGCGTGCGGTGCAGACCCTGGGCCTGGCGGTGCACCGCATGCCCAGCGGCGCCGGGCATGACGCCATGAAGCTGCACGAACTACTGCCCCAGGCCATGCTGTTTGTGCGCGGGCAAAACGGCGGCATCAGCCACAGCCCGCTGGAGTCCACCACCAGCCACGACATGCAACTCGCCCTTGAGGCCTTTGACCACCTGCTGCGCGAACTCAGCGGTGCGCCAGACTAGGCCCCGATCCATTCGATCCATTCGATCCATCCCAACCGAAACATGACCCATGCCACACGCTGACTACGCCGCCCTGGACGCCTGGATCGACACGCACTTCGACGAGGAAGTGCGCTTTTTGCAAGAACTGGTGCGCGTACCCACCGACACCCCGCCGGGCAATAACGCACCGCACGCCGAGCGCACCGCCGCTCTGTTGGAGGCCATGGGCTTGCATGCCGAGCAGCATGCAGTTCCCGCAGACGAGGTGCGCGCAGCGGGCATGCAAAGTGTGACCAACCTGGTGGTTCGTCGCCGCTTTGGCCCTGGGCGCACCGTGCTGCTCAATGCCCATGGCGACGTGGTGCCACCGGGCGAAGGCTGGACGCACGACCCCTACGGGGCCGAAATCGTCGATGGAAAAATGTATGGCCGCGCCACCGCTGTGAGCAAGTGCGACTTTGCCAGCTATACCTTTGCCCTGCGCGCGCTGGAGGCCGTGGTGCAACCACGCCATGGCAGCGTGGAGCTGTTGTTTACCTATGACGAAGAGTTTGGGGGCGAACTGGGCCCAGCCTGGCTGCTGCGGCGCGGCATTGTCAAACCCGACCTGATGATCGCTGCAGGCTTTAGCTACCAGGTCATTACCGCGCACAACGGTTGTCTGCAACTGGAGGTGACGGTCCACGGCAAGATGGCGCACGCCGCCATTCCCGACTCGGGCATTGATGCGCTGCAAGCCGCCGTGCACATACTCAACGCCCTGTATGCGCAAAACCAGCTGTACCAAAGCGTGCACTCGGCGGTCGAGGGCATCACGCACCCCTACCTCAATGTGGGGCAGATCGAAGGCGGTACCAACACCAATGTGGTGCCCGGACGGGTGACCTTCAAACTCGACCGTCGCATGATCCCCGAAGAAAACCCGCAGCAGGTGGAGGACACTTTGCGCAGCGTGATTGCACAGGCCGCAGCCCAGTGCCCTGGCGTGCGCGTCGATATCAAACGCATTTTGCTGGCGCGCGCCCTGCAGCCCTTGCCGGGTAACCAGCCCTTGGTCCAGGCCCTGCAACACCACGCCCAAGCCGTTTTTGGTGAAACCGTGCCCGCAATGGGAACGCCCTTGTACACCGATGTGCGCTTGTTTTGCGAAGCCGGTATTGCGGGCGTGATTTATGGCGCAGGTCCGCGCACGGTGCTGGAATCGCACGCCAAACGCGCCGATGAACGCATAGACCTGCAAGACCTGCGCCGCGCCACGCAGGTGATTGCCCGCAGCCTGGCGGATTTACTGGCCCCGTAAGCCTCTGACCCGCTGCCAGCGGGCTTGGTTGGCGTCCGTTTCGCTCGGCCCCGAGCGGTTCAGCGAACTCTAAATGCGCCGCACAGACAGGCGCAGTGCTCTCTTGGGCTTGACAGCGTAGAGAGAATCCGGGTCGTGGCCAGGCTGAAAT
>CAMDKE010000117.1 GCA_945901215.1 Comamonas sp. lk | reverse complement strand
GCTGAGATCAAACGCCAGACGGCGGCCATGGCGCAGGCCTTGCACGTGGTGGGCTTGATGAACGTGCAGTTCGCCATCCAAAACGTGGATGGTAAAGACGTGATTTTTGTGCTCGAAGTCAACCCGCGTGCCAGCCGTACCGTGCCTTTTGTCAGCAAGGCCACCGGGGTGCAACTGGCCAAAGTGGCCGCGCGCTGCATGGTCGGTCAAACCCTGGCGCAGCAGGGCGTGACCAAGGAGGTGACGCCACCGTATTTCAGCGTCAAAGAGGCGGTATTCCCCTTCGTCAAATTCCCGGGCGTGGACACGATTTTGGGCCCTGAGATGAAGTCCACCGGCGAGGTCATGGGCGTGGGAAAAACCTTCGGCGAGGCCTTTGTGAAGTCGCAACTGGGCGCAGGCACCAAGCTGCCGCGCTCGGGGCGGGTCTTTGTTTCTGTCAAGCAATCGGACAAAGCCCGCGCGGTGGAAGTAGCGCGCAAGCTCTCGGCCATGGGCTTTGAGCTGCTGGCTACCAAAGGCACGGCTCTGGCCATCAACAGCGCCGGCGTGGCGTGTCGCACGGTGAACAAGGTCACCGAGGGCCGCCCGCACATCGTGGACATGATCAAGAACAACGAAGTCGCCCTGGTAGTCAACACGGTAGAAGAGCGGCGCAACGCGATTGCCGACTCGCGCCAAATTCGCACCTCGGCGCTGCTGGCCCGTGTCACCACGTTCACCACGATCGCAGGGGCCGAGGCGGCGGTTGAAGGCATGAAATACCTTGACGACCTCAGTGTCATTTCGGTGCAGGAGATGCACGCCCAACTCTTGGCATAATCCGCGCATTCTTTGCAGGGACAGTGCGGCGCTTGGGCGCGGTACTGTCCCGCTTTATTTTTGCCTGTCTGTTTTACCGAGCTTTCCTATGGCCACCATTCCCTTGACCAAACGCGGCGCCGAGATCCTGAAGGCCGAGTTGCACAAACTCAAGACGGTGGAGCGGCCCTGGGTGATCAACGCGATCTCAGAGGCCCGTGCCCAAGGTGACCTCAGCGAAAACGCTGAATACGATGCTGCGAAGGACCGTCAGGGCTTTATCGAAGGCCGCATTCAGGAAGTCGAAGGCAAGTTGTCGGCAGCTCAGGTGATCGACCCGGCCGCGCTCGACGCCGGCGGGCGCATAGTGTTTGGTACTACGGTGGATCTGGAGGAGGAAGAAACCGGTGAGCGGGTAACCTACCAGATCGTAGGAGAAGACGAGGCCGACCTCAAACTTGGCCTTATCAACATCAGCTCACCCATTGCCCGCGCCCTGATCGGCAAGGAAGAGGGCGACACAGCGGTGGTCATCGCTCCGGGTGGTGACAAGGCCTATGAAATCGTGGCGGTGCGCTACGTCTGATCGCAGCCAAGCCGTGGCGGATCGGCTGTCTCTTTGGGTTTCTGCCGCGTGGTGGGCCAGTTTGAGCACCTTGGGGTTTTTCGTCGTCCCGATGTTGTTTGTCTACCTACCCAGTGCGGCATTGGCGGGGTCCATGGCCGGGCATTTGTTTGGTATGCAAACCGTGGTGTCCGGCGTGTGTACGGTTTTGTTGCTGCTGCTGGCGCTGATGCGCGGCAACAGCCGCGTATTTTCGCGCTACCCGGCGCCTGTGCGATGGGTGCCGGTGGTGGTGGCGGTGGGTTTGTGCTGCGCCTTGGTATCCGAATGGGTGGTTGCACCACACATCCTGGCACGCGAAGACTTGGCCCTGTGGCACCGTCTTGGCAGTGGCGTCTACCTTTTGCAGTGGTTGTGCGCCGTGACCGTGTTTCAGCTGGAACTCCGGCGCCAGTTTGCCGGTCTGGCGCGCTGGCACGCTTAGGTCTGGCTGCGCTTTTTGACGCTAACTTTTGGCTTGGGTTTGGCGCGCCGCACATTGCCGCCTGCGGTAAGCCGCTGGTTCCCCAGCACGCGCAAGGTTTTCACCTCGGGGCGCTGTCCAGCGCGCTTGCTGTATTTCAGCACCTTGAAGTCGCGCGGGCCGGCCATGCGGTCCTCGTCCACGGTCTTTTCTTTTTCAATGTCCGGTTTGGGCCGCCATAGCACCAGCAGCTTGCCGATGTGCTGGATGGGGGCTGCGCTGAGCTCATCGGCCAGGGTTTGGAACATGGTCTCGCGGGCGACGCGGTCGTCTGAAAACACCCTAACCTTGATCAGACCGTGGGCCTTGAGCGCTGCGTCGGCTTCTTTTTTGACATTGGCTGTGAGGCCGTCGCCACCGACCATGACCACGGGGTCCAAATGGTGCGCCTCGGCGCGGTGAACCTTGCGCTGGGCGGGGGTAAGTTGGATGTGGGGCATGCCGGTATTATCCGCGCAATGAAGAAAACTCCCTCCGCGCCCAGCCCTGCTGCTGCGGCTGGCACGCCCAAGCCGTCGATTAAAGGGAAAAAAGTTAACAAGGCTTGGTTGCACGACCATATCAACGACCCTTATGTCAAACTCGCCGCGCGCGAGGGCTACCGGGCCAGGGCGGCTTACAAACTCAAGGAAATTGACGAGGTCTTCGGCTTGGTCAAGCCCGGCCAATTGGTGGTTGACCTGGGTTGCACCCCGGGCGCCTGGAGCCAATACCTGCGTCGACGCATGTCGCCCCAAGGTGCTGCGGTTGGTGACCTCAACGGCACCATTGTTGCGCTGGACCTGCTTGCCATGGAGCCGATCGAAGGCGTGCACTTCATCCAGGGCGACTTTCGCGAGGCTGACGTCTTTGCGCAACTGGAGGTGGCGCTTGGCGGGCGACAAGCCGATTTGGTGGTCTCCGACATGGCGCCCAACTTGTCGGGCATATCGTCGGCAGACGCAGCGCGCATTGAATACCTAGTGGAGCTGGCGATTGAATTTGCCCAAAACCACATGAAACCCGAGGGCGCCTTGGTTGCCAAAGTGTTTCACGGGGGCAGCTACAACGACGTGGTCCAGCGCTTCAAAACCGCCTTCCATAGCGTCAAACCTTATAAACCCAAGGCCTCGCGCGACCGCTCTTCGGAAACCTTTTTGGTCGGCATCGGCCTGAAATAGCGGCATGGGTCTTTGGCGTTTGAGGCCGCAAGGCCTTGGCCGCACTATGGCTGATGCGCCAAATAGTCGCCAACCTTGCCTTGAAAGTTCTAAAATGGCGCACATCTGCGCAAGGAGAACGTTTCTTTCGCCCTAACTGGAGCTTCGCTTGAACAATCAGTGGTTTTCAAAAATTGCAGTCTGGCTGGTCATCGGCTTGGTACTTTTTACCGTATTTAAGCAATTTGATTCGCACAGCGGCGTTAACGCCACGGTCTTAGGCTATTCCGATTTTCTGGAAGAAGTGCGCAACAAGAACATCAAGAGTGCAGTGATCCAGGAGGGCCAGGGCGGAACCGAAATCATCGCTGTCACCAGTGACGAGCGCCGCATAAAAACCACCGCCACCTACCTGGACCGCGGCCTGGTCGGGGACCTGATATCCAATGGCGTCAAATTTGACGTCAAGCCCCGCGAAGAGGGCTCGCTGCTCATGACGCTCTTGGTCAGCTGGGGCCCGATGTTGCTCCTGATTGGCGTTTGGGTGTATTTCATGCGCCAGATGCAAGGCGGCGGAAAAGGCGGTGCGTTCAGCTTTGGCAAGAGCAAGGCTCGCTTGCTCGATGAGAGCACCAACACCGTCACCTTTGCGGACGTGGCCGGTTGCGACGAAGCCAAGGAAGAAGTCAAAGAGGTCGTCGACTTCCTGAAAGACCCCAGTAAATTTCAAAAACTCGGTGGCCGCATTCCCCGTGGTCTGTTGCTGGTGGGCCCCCCGGGAACCGGCAAAACCTTGCTCGCCAAGTCGATCGCGGGCGAGGCCAAGGTACCCTTCTTCAGCATTTCGGGCTCGGACTTTGTGGAAATGTTCGTCGGTGTGGGCGCCTCGCGGGTGCGTGACATGTTCGACAACGCCAAGAAGAACGCGCCTTGCATCATCTTTATTGACGAAATTGACGCTGTAGGCCGCCAGCGCGGCGCCGGCTTGGGCGGTGGCAATGACGAGCGCGAGCAAACGCTCAACCAGATGCTGGTGGAGATGGACGGCTTTGAGACCAATGTGGGCGTCATCGTGGTGGCCGCCACCAACCGCCCTGACATTTTGGACTCGGCTTTGCTGCGCCCCGGCCGGTTTGACCGCCAGGTGTATGTGACGCTTCCCGATATCCGGGGTCGCGAACAAATTTTGAACGTGCACATGCGCAAAGTGCCTGTGGCGCAAGACGTGAACCCCGGCGTGATCGCCCGCGGCACGCCCGGTATGTCGGGCGCCGACCTGGCTAATTTGTGCAACGAAGCCGCTTTGATGGCTGCGCGGCGCAATGCGCGCCTAGTGGAAATGCAGGATTTCGAGAAGGCCAAAGACAAAATCCTGATGGGTCCGGAGCGCAAGAGCATGGTCATGCCCGAAGGCGAGCGTCGCAACACGGCCTACCACGAGTCCGGCCACGCGCTGATTGGCAAGATGTTGCCTAAGTGCGATCCGGTGCACAAAGTGACCATCATTCCCCGCGGCCGCGCCTTGGGCGTGACCATGAGCCTGCCGGCGCAAGACCGCTACTCCTACGACAGCGAGTACATGCTCAACCAGATCAGCATGCTGTTTGGTGGGCGCATTGCCGAAGAAGTGTTCATGAAGCAAATGACCACCGGCGCCAGCAACGACTTTGAGCGCGCCACCTCGATTGCCCGAGACATGGTCACCCGCTACGGCATGACCGACGCGCTGGGCCCCATGGTGTACGCCGAAAACGAGGGCGAGGTGTTTTTGGGCCGCTCGGTGACCAAAACCACCAATATGAGCGAGCAAACCATGCAAAAGGTTGACTCCGAAGTGCGGCGCATCATCGACCAGCAGTACCTGCAGGCGCGCACGCTCATTGAAGAGAACCAGGACAAGATCCATGCGATGGCGAAGGCATTGCTGGAATGGGAAACTATTGACAGCGACCAGCTAGACGACATCATGGCGGGCAAAGAACCGCGTCCGCCCAAGGACTGGTCGCCCCGCGCACCCACTTCCGGCCCTGGCGACGGCGGAACTCCGACAGCCACCGTTACCCCCGAGCCCGCTGCTACGGCTGCCTGAAGCTTTCAGCAAGGGCGGCCTGTCGTCAGGCGCGTCCGTTTCCATTCCCATCCGAGGGCTTGTCCCATGGCCCATTGGCAAACCAGCCGCTACCTGATTGATTTGGCGCGTCCCCAGGTGATGGGCATTGTCAATATCACCCCAGACTCTTTTTCGGACGGTGGCCCCTACGCCAGCACCCGAGCGGCGCTGGCACATTGCGAGGCATTGATCCAGGAGGGTGCCGATATCTTGGACCTGGGGGCGGAGTCCACCCGCCCTGGCGCCAAGCCCCTGCACCAGACGCAAGAGCTTGATCGCCTGCTGCCTGTCTTGCGCGCGGCAGTGTCGCTGGGCGTGCCCATTTCCGTAGACACATACAAACCTGGCGTGATGCAAGCGGCGCTCGATTTGGGCGCAGACATCATCAACGACATTTGGGCGCTTCGCTGGGTCAGCCCGGAGGATGAACTTTCGGGCCGCGACCTTGTGGCGGCGCACCCCGGCTGCGGCGTGTGCCTGATGCACATGCACGGCAACCCGCAAACCATGCAGGTCTCGCCCATGGACGGCGACGTCGTGGCGCCGGTGCGCGACTTTCTGTCGCATGCGGCGCAGGCTTTGGTAGACCTAGGGGTGGACAAGGCGCGCATTTGCACAGACCCCGGGATCGGTTTTGGCAAGACGGTGCCGCAAAATTTCAGCCTTCTGGCGCAGCAAGCGGCTTTACTGGAGCCCGGTTTTACCCTTCTGGCGGGTTGGTCACGCAAGTCGTCTTTGGGCGCGGTCACAGGCGCTGCACCCGGCGACCGCCTGGTCTCAAGCGCAGTGGCCGCTGTTTTGGCGGTACAAAATGGTGCCCGGATCGTTCGGGTGCATGACGTGCAAGCCACGGTTCAGGCTTTGGGCGTACTCTGGGCAACGCAAGCGGCAACCAAGAAAGAATAACGGAAGATGGGACTATGAAACGCGAGTACTTTGGCACCGACGGCATCCGTGGCACCGTAGGGCAGGCGCCCATCACACCAGACTTTGTGCTGCGCTTAGCCCATGCGGTGGGGCAGGTGCTGCGTAAAACCGAGGCCCGCCCGCTGGTCTTGATCGGCAAGGACACACGCATTTCGGGCTACATGCTGGAAAGTGCTTTGGAAAGTGGCTTTAACTCGGCAGGCGTGGATGTAGTCTTGCTCGGGCCCCTACCGACGCCGGGGGTGGCTTACCTGACGCGCGCGCAGCGCGCGTCTCTGGGCGTGGTGATCAGTGCCAGCCACAATGCGTTTGAGGACAACGGCATCAAGTTCTTTAGCGCCCAAGGCTCCAAGCTGTCTGAAGCCTGGGAACTGG
This sequence comes from Comamonas sp. lk, assembly GCA_945901215.1. Lineage (GTDB taxonomy): Bacteria > Pseudomonadota > Gammaproteobacteria > Burkholderiales > Burkholderiaceae_C > Allorhodoferax. The sequence goes on along the minus strand of CAMDKE010000117.1, from coordinate 1,651 downwards.
AAGTGGAGGCCGCATTGCAGCAAGCTCCGCAATGGGCGCAATCGGCTGGCCTGGGCAAAGCACGCCGACTAGACGATGCGGCAGGGCGCTATATTGAGTTTTGCAAAAGCACCTTTGCCTATGACCTGACGCTCAAGGGCCTAAAAATCGTCGTTGACGGCGCCCACGGCGCTGCTTACCAAATTGCGCCCAGGGTGTTTCATGAGTTGGGTGCGGACGTCGTGGCCATTGGTTGTGCGCCTGACGGACTCAACATCAACCTCAGGGTAGGTGCCACCCACCCTGAGGCGTTGGTGGCCGCCGTCAAGGAACACCATGCGGATTTTGGCGTGGCACTGGACGGTGACGCCGACCGCCTACAAATGGTCGATGCGCAAGGTCGCCTGTTCAACGGTGACGAGTTGCTTTATCTGATGGCCGACGCGCGCTTAGGCCAAGGCGAGGTCTTGCCCGGCGTGGTAGGCACCTTGATGACGAATATGGCGGTTGAGCTGGCGCTCAAAAACCGGGGTGTGGAGCTGGTACGCGCCAAAGTAGGTGACCGCTATGTACTGGAGGCCATGGAGACGCGTGGCTGGATCTTGGGCGGCGAGGGCTCGGGCCACCTGCTGGCGTTGGACAAACACACCACCGGCGATGGCCTGATTTCTGCGCTGCAAGTGCTGCAGGCCTGCGTTCACTCGGGCAAAAGCATGGCTGCTTTGCTGGCTGGCGTGACGCTATTCCCCCAAACCCTGCTTAATGTGCGCCTGCGCCCTGGTACCGACTGGCAGGCGAACGCGGCACTCAAGGAACAAACCTTGGCGGTGGAGCACGAGTTGGGACAAAACGGCCGGGTGCTGATACGCGCCAGCGGCACCGAGCCTGTGGTGCGCGTGATGGTAGAGGCGCGCGATCCCGCGCAGGCCCTTCGCTGTGCGCAGCGGATTGCGGACACCTTGAAATGAGCGAATCGTCAGCGACCCAAGCCGGTGGCGGCCCAAGCGTGCACGTTTGCCGAGCCGACTACGCCAAACCACGCCACGCCCAGGTGCTGGTCGAGCTACTGGACGCCTACGCCCGCGACCCCATGGGCGGCGGTGAGCCGCTGAGCGGCTTTGCCAAGCACAAGCTGGTGTCCTGTCTGGCGGCGCGTCCTCAGGCGTTTAGCGTGCTGGCTTTTGACGCTGCTGACGAAAAAGCACCGATGGGCTTGGTCAACTGCATCGAGGGTTTCTCTACCTTTGCCTGCAAGCCGCTGGTCAATGTGCACGATGTGGTGGTGCTACCCGCCTACCGGGGACAGCGCGTGGCCGAGCGCATGTTTGCAGTGGTGGAGACAATGGCGCAGGAGCGGGGCGCTTGCAAGCTGACCTTAGAGGTCTTGTCGGGGAATTTGGGTGCGCTGCGGCTTTACACGCGCCTGGGCTTTGCCCAATACCAGCTTGACCCAGCGGCGGGGAGCGCGCAGTTTTTGCAGAAGTGGCTGGAGTGATCGCGGTTTGGCCAGTACGGGCAAGCCCTGGTTTGCATGGTCCTGGACTTGTAAGAACCAAAAAACGGCCACCTGTGAGGGTGGCCGTAAAACTCTGGAAAATTAAAAAAGATTCGGCGGCCTCTGGCAACAGAGGCCGCTTTTTGCCGGCCTAGCCGGCCGCTATCAGAAGTTGTA
>CAMDKE010000116.1 GCA_945901215.1 Comamonas sp. lk | reverse complement strand
GTCCTCGATGTAAGGGCGCATATCCGATAGCAAATCGCCCTTGGCACCCACAATTTTCGGCGTCTGTGAGTTGTAAGACTTTGCCTTTACCTCGATGAGTCGAAATTGGTTTGCGTCCTTCACCAGCACATCGATCCGGATGAACAGGTCGCCATGTCGGATGGCCGCCTCAAAAATCGTGACTGTGTCGCGTTGCAGCAGCAGGGCGGTTTGCTCCAGAGCCTCGTCGTGGGCAATGGCACTGACCTCTATGCCCTCTGGGTAATAGCACTTGGCTAATTCACCGACCTGGTAGCCCCCATCGGCCAACATGGCCATGAAGCTGTCTTCCTGCTTGGTGTTGCGGTAGACATCCTCTTTGCCGTTATAGAAAAGCTTGGTCGGACATTCCGCCGCCAGCTTGAAGCGCGATTTGGTCAGGTAGCGGGGTCGGCTCATCGTTGCCTACCAGCCTGAGTCGTCTGAGCCGAGTGTCTTGATGGGGTCAGACCTTTCGCCAAACAAGGCACCCCGCCCGGTGGTAGTGCTTCCCATGCGGACACTGCCATCGGTGCTGAAGTCGCCCATCTGGGTGAAGTTCGAGCCGTCGGAGCCTACGGTCATATTGCCCATCTTGGTGTAGGTGACGCCACTGGATGAGACGCTCGTGGTGTCAGACAGCCGGGTGATGGTCTCGCCCTTGTCTGATACCGCCATATTTCCAAAAATGTTCCAGAAAGACATGCTGTATCTCCTTAAAAGCAATGCCATTAGACAGGGTGCCAGGCTCACCAGGTGAGCTTTTGCTGTGCCAGGATGAATGTATGGAAAACACCACCGCCTCCCTCTCAGCTTGCGGCAAGCAAATGGCTTGGTCGAAAGAAAGCAGAGCCTGTCTAGAGCCGCCGCCGTTCTTTGCGGGCGCACCGCTTAAGCTGAATGCAGGGGCTGAGCGTGGAGTTTGATCCCTAACGCGGCCGTGACTTTGAGGATGGTGGCAAAGCTGGGGTTACCCTCGCCCGACAGCGCTTTGTAGAGACTTTCGCGGCCCAAACCCGTATCGCGCGCAAGTTGAGACATACCCTTGGCCCGGGCGATCGTGCCCAAAGCTTTGGCTATGAAGGCTGCATCATCCCCTGCCTCTTGCAGGCAGGCATCCAAGTACAGCGCCATGTCCTCATCGGTTTTTAGGTGTTCTGCGCTGTCCCATTTCCGTAGCTTGAGGGCAGTCATTGTTTAGTCCTTTAGTTGACGCGCCAAGTCATGCGCAAGTTCAATGTCTTTGGTCTGGCTGGATTTGTCACCCCCAGCCAAGAGGATGACGATCTCCAAACCCCGTAGCGTGAAATACACCCGAAAACCAGGCCCGTGGTGAATCCGCATTTCAGAGACGCCTTCACCCACAGACTTGTGATCCCCGAAATTTCCTTCCTCTGCCCGATCAATGCGCGCCTGAATCCGACGGGCTGACTGCTTGTCCCTCAGGGAGGCAAACCACCCGTCAAAAGCTTCGGTCGTATAGATCGTCTTCATGGATTATTGTATCAAATGGGATACATGTTATAACTATCGCTCAACTATCGTCTGGGTCGGAGGCCCTGGGAGCCACAATTTCCGCAAACTTAGCGGCCATCGTCGGATTGGGTAGACCTACAGCAGGGGCTGGCAATGATCGTGTGGCCGCTCACTCGGGTCATAGTATTCGGCCTATAAATGAACAAATTCGGTCGTCGCATTGAGGCGCTTGGTTCCATAAAATCCCCGGTGGCGCAGGCTTGCTGAACACCTGATTTACCGAAAAAACACCTGCGCCCGCAAGTCTTGCTGCAGTACGCGCCGGTAGGCCAGCCAGTCCTTATCGTCCTTTGCGCTGCACACCGGGCTGTCGCGGCGCGAGGTGAAGACCCGCAGCACCTTGAGCTCTTGGCCTTTCAAGGTGTAGCGCGACTCGTATTCAAAAGCCCCGTTCTGCGAGCGTGTGCCCTGGGGTACGCGTTCAATCTTTAGGTTCGGTGGGAACGCCAGGGTGGTCGATTCAGTGTGGCGCACGGACGAGCAAGCCACCGGATAGCGCCGCGCCAGCGGTGGCGTGTAGTTGGCCATACCTTTGAGATTGCCTGGCGCCACGCCATAAGGAATCGTCATGGCGCTCGGGCCGGGCACGTTGACCTGCGGGTCGAGCGCAAAGGTGCTGGTCACCTCCCAGGGAGTGTCCAAGTCCATGGGCGCCAACTTGCCAATCTCACCCGCGCCGGACTCCTGAAAACGCGCCAACAGGCGGCTGATCAACTGCCGCTGGTCTTGGTTCTGGTTTTTGAACTGGTTCATTCGGGACAAAACTTCCAGCTGGCCCCTCATGCGCGCCTTGCTGGTACCGGTGACCGAGCCATCGTTTTGCAAGCGCATCCGGGTCTCGGTAAACGAATAGTCCCGCAGGGGTGAATTGCCGGGCGTCATTCCAAAGGTGCCCGTGGCCGTCAGCAGCACGGGTTTGGCCATGTCATCATCTGGCAAGGTACCCATGGGTGCGAACTGCGCGGTGGAGTCCAGGTACAGGTTCAGGCTCGGCACGTAGGTGATCACGTGGTTAAACGGGTCCGAGATAGGTAACTTTGGCAAGCGGTAGGCGGTACCCAAATTGATGAGTGCGGTGCTGCTGTCAATGCCAACCGCCGCCAGCAAGGCTTCTAGCAACACCACGTGGTCTTTGCAGTCGCCGTAGCGGTCGTCCAGCACGCTTTGCGCCGCATGGGGTACAATGCCGCCATCGCCCACAAAAACTGCCACATACCGGATGTTGGCGCTCACCCAGTTGTACAGGCTGCGCACCCGTGCGCGGTCGTCCTTGGCGTTGGCGGTTAATTCAGCAGCGAGCTTGGCAATGGCCGGAGTTACCGCCGCCATGGGCTTGGCGCGGTCTTGGTAGGCTTTTGCGAATTGGGCGTAATCGACAAAGGTGCTGGCCGCGATATAGGGCGCAAAGTCCGACAAGTCGACCCGCCCCGACTCCGGTGGGTAGGCCTGGTTCTGGCTGAAGGTGAAGCGGTAGCGCCTCAGGCCGGACGCGTCCTCGGGCAAGGGCGCCAGTTGTCCGCCCTCGACACCCAGGGTGTCAAAAGCCACTTGGGCGCCGGGCTCGAGTGTGAAGTGGAACTCCGACTGCCGGTAGAGCTGGTGTGGAGAAAAATACTCGAACCAGAAAAAGTGCCCTGGAAACAAGGGGGTGAGCTGCACCGACCTCGCGCGAAAGTACAACTGGCTGCCGATCTGGACCTTGGGGTAAATCACCACCATGGTCTTCTCGTCGCTGTAGGTGTCATCACCCCCGTTGTCCTGTTTGCGGATCTTGTCGGCCGGCACGTCCACCCGCGTGCCGTCGGGTAGCAGGGTGTAGGCCTCTTGTATTTCCAGCTCCTCGAGCTTTTCATTGAAAGTCACCCGTCGCTCACCCTCGACGCTCACGCCCTGCGCCGTATCCACCCGCACCAGTACCTCCATGATTCGGCTAAACCGTCCGTCGGCTTGCACATGAAAGTTGTCTGTGCTGCGCAGCAGGGTCGTGTTTGGCACATATTGCGCGTGTGCAGGCAGCCAAAAAATGGCGCCAAGGCTCAGGCAGAGCCAAAAAGAAAGCGATTGCATCTTGCTACCCACGGTTCAATCCACAGATCAATTCCACTCAAACACAAACTCCGCCTGCACCTTGCGCGACTTCACCCAGGCAAAGCCCCGGCAGGCCCGCGCACGGCGAACTCTGGCGTCTTCCAGCGGCACCTCGAAGAACCAAAGAGTAAAGCCAGCCTCATTCTTGCTGAGAAACGCCAGCCAGGCCGCGTTCAGATGTCCAAAGGGCAGGGCGGGGGCGCGGCCCAGGGGGTCTGTGACCACGCCGAGCTTTTCAGCCTCAACGGGGCTGGTCACGATGCGCAGGTGTTGCTTCTGGCAGCGAAACTGCTCCTGTGGCTCTGGCTCGGGCTCAGCCTCCGGGCGGGTATGGGTTCTGGCGGGTTTTAGGATCTCGCTGATACCTACCCAGATCGCCAGCGGCCACACCAGCAAGGCCAGCGGCATGAACAGCACAGACTCGGCCTTCTTGCGCCAGTCAAAAGGCTGCTCCGCCCGGATGGCCGCCAACATGTCGGTGGCGAATCCGCTTGTTTGCGGTGGACGCAGGATCAAGGTCACGTACAGGCGCATGAGCACCAGCAGGCAAGCGCCCGCACCCAGGTACACACCCAACCATTCCCATGCAGTTAACTGCGCCATATTAAAAGGTTGATGTCGAGGCGGCCACGGTGTAGCCGTCGGTGGCGTCGGGCTCGGCCACGCCATTGATAACAACGCGCTCGCCCACCACCACACCGCGCACCACATCAATAAACAGGTCTTGCTCATAACGGCTGGCGTAGCCGCCGTGCACGTACTTCAAGAGCTTGCCCTTAGGGCAGCGCAGCTCACCGGTAAACCAGTGCGCAAACACGCCGTCGGGGTAGTCCGGGAACAGGTCTGCCAGGCTGCGCTCTAGCCAACCGGCCTCAGTGCGGCTGGTGCCTTTGAGCTTGACCAGGTACAAACGGTCGCCCTCAAACCCACCCTCAAACCCACCCTCAATGGCCCAGGTGCCCACATAGCCCCGCCAACAGGCGGTCGACGCGGCGTCGAACTTGATTGGGTTGCCACCGGTCTCCAAGTAGGGGGCCAGGGGCTCGGTGCACAGTGAGAGCCTGTCTCCCCGAAGGAGCAGGTTTTCAGAACATTGGGCGGTCATGGGGCGTGGCCTTTCGCGGTGAAGTGGCAGGGTTTGTGGATGGCAATGCCTGCATCTTCACACGCCCCAAGCTCACCACACGACCCTGCCGCACAGGCTCAAGCGATTCAAACCACTGCAAAAAACTACAGCGCCGCAGGGTCATGGGGTGAGCTTTTGGATCGTCTGGGAGGGCCTTTGAGCCCGCGCCGGCGTAATTCTGGATTCGATAAAGCGCCACAGGCAGCAAAAGCCAAGCTGGCAACGGCACCGCACATTTTTGGTTTAAATGTCTACAATGTACATATCAGTAGTACATGAAAGAAACTTATGACTATCTCTATTGCCCAATCCCGCCAGCAGCTCTCTGCCCTGATCGCAGCCGCCCAGCAGCAACCCCAGGTCATTACCAAGCGCAACACGCCGGTTGCGGTGCTGGTGTCGGCAGACTACTTTGCCCGCAGTGAGGCCGCTGTTAAACCAGTGGCCGATAGCTTTTACAGCCAGGTGCTGCAACTGCGTGAAGAGTTCCCGCCGCCAGACGATACCGGCCTTGCCGGGCCGGACCCTGGTGCGCGGCAATCAGCTTGGCAGCGCGCTAATGCCTTTGCCGACCCCGTCTAAGGGTGCCCTGCAATGAGCGCCACCATTGTTCTGGCAGACACCAACGTCATCAGCGAATTCATTAAAAGCAGCCCCGACGCGCAGGTCATGCGCTGGCTGCAGACGGTGCCACGGATGGCCATTTCCGCCGTCACCCTGGAAGAAGCCCACTTCGCACTGGCCTGGCAACCCAACACCCGCAAGTTGGCGCTCTTTAATGCGCTGGTGGAACGTCTGCACGCGGTGTATCCCGTTACACCTGGCATTGCGCAGCGCGGCGGGGTTTTGCGGGGGCAGTTCCAGGCCCAGGGTATCACCCGCAGCGCCCCGGACATGCTAATCGCGGCCACCGCCATCGAACACCAATTGGTGCTGGCCACCCGCAATGTGCGCGACTTCTTGGGTTGTGGCGTGCAAGTCGTCAACCCGTTTGATGGTTGATGCCTTTGCAGAGATAGGTACTCGTCGTGCCCTGTGCCGTTGCCAAGCTGGAATGCAATGCAGTTGTTAATCCACTGCATCGGGCGGCAGGTGAACTCACCGTGTCGCCAAGCCAAAAGGTCATTTGGGACCAACGTCTGTTTGGTCGAATGGACCTCTGAACAGGGCTGGTGGACGTCAATATCGGCACCATCACACGCCACAAGCGCACCCTATGACCCGGCCGGGCAGGCTAAAACAGCGCGAACCACTGCACAGATTCACAGCTCTGCGAGCTCTGGGGACGCCCTTTTTATGATTGAATACACTGTACACAACCTAGCACCACCAAGGATTCCCTATGTCCAGCACCATGACCATTCGCCTGGAAGACAGCATCAAGAACCGGCTCGACCAGCTGGCCAACGTCACCCAGCGCAGCAAATCCTTTTTGGCTGCCGAGGCCATTGCGGCCTATGTGGACACCAACGAATGGCAGCTTGCTGAAATTCAGGCCGCCCTGACCGAGGCCGAGGCGCGGGAATACGCCACCGATCAAGACATGGCAGACCTGGCCCTGAAATGGAATGCCAGTGCAAATTAAGTGGCTGCGCACCGCCCGCCAAAACCTTGACGACGAAGCCTCCTACATCGCGCAAGACGATGCCGCCGCGGCCAGCCGGGTCGTCGCACGGGTGCTGGAAGCCGTGGCCCAACTCGCGCAGCAACCTGGTATGGGCAGACCGGGCCGTGTACCCGGTACCCGCGAACTGTTGGTGCTGAAGACGCGTTACCTGGTGCCCTACATCGTCAACGGCGACCAGGTCACCATATTGCGGGTGTTTCACACCTCAAGGCGGCTACCAAAACGGTGGTGAGCCAAATAGGCCGTGGCAGGCGGCTGAAATACGTGGCTGCAGAACCTAATGGGCTGCCAAGCTCACCATACGACCCCGCCGGGCAGGCTCAAACAGCGCAAACCACTGCAAAAAACTACAGCTCCGCAGGGTCATAGGGTGAGCTTTAGCCTAGGCAAACTTATTGCCTATGACCCAGCTCACACCCCACCAAGCTCAAAGTCGGCCGCTGCCACTGCCCTTAGCGCCACCCCCCAAGCCCACGCCCTGCGCGAGTCCTGGCTGCTGGCTGCCATTGAGGCGGTGCGCCCCCTGTTTCTGGCCAAGCAGCACCATATCCCGGCCTGCCAGGTATCGGTCGGTTTTGCCAGCACCGGCAACCGCCTGGGACACATCGGTCAGTGCTGGAGCACCGGCAGCAGCACCAAGCCGGTCAACCAGATATTTATCTCCCCCACGCTCAGCGACGCCTATGAGGTGCTGGACACCCTGGTGCATGAGCTGGTGCACGCGGTGGACGACTGCAAGCACAAGCATGGCAAAGAGTTTAAGAAAATTGCGCTGGGTCTTGGGCTCAAAGGCCCCATGCGCAGCGCCGGTGCCGGGCCCGAGCTCAAAGCCAAGTTGGAGGCATTGCTACCCCAACTCGGCGCCTACCCCCATGCCTCTTTGTCGGTGCCCATGAAGAAGTCGGTGCGCCGCAACCGGCCCCGCGCGCAGTGCAAGACCTGCGGTTTTCAGGTGCCCATGCTCAAAAAGTTCCTCGCCTTTGGCCCGCCCATCTGTCCGCAAGACAAGGTGGAGATGGAAGCCGTTGGCGACTGGGAGGCGGTTTAGCCCGAAAAAGCCTCCCAAAAAAGCTGCGCAGACCAAGGGAATAACAAGGGTCTAACGCAATTTCTTACTGCTACCATTAAACGGAACTTTACAAACCATGAGCGAAATCGTCCGCCTCTACAGCTACAAAGACCTCTTTGCCGGGCGCCGTGCCGTGGGCAAGGCGGAAATCATGGCCAAGCTGGAGATATCCGAGGCCACTTTCAAGCGCGACATCGCCAAGCTGCGCGACCAGTTGCACATGCCCATTGCCTTTCACCGCGACCTGGGCGGCTACACCATGGCGCCGGGCCACGACGACACCGAGCTGCCCGGCCTGTGGTTTAACCAGGAAGAGCTGCTGTCACTGGTCACCATCCAGCAGCTATTGGGCCAGCTTGAGCCTGGCCTGCTAGGCGCCAAGCTCAAACCCTTGCACACCCGGCTGGTGCAACTCATGGAAAAGCACGGCCTGGCCAGCCAAGACGTCGCCCGGCGCATCCGCATCTTGAACGTGGGCAAGCGCGTGGTTACCGCCCAGTCGTTTGAAGTGGTGGCTGCGGCCACCATGGCCCGCAAGCGCCTGCGCATCAGCCACTTCAGCCGCCAAAACGGCAAAACCACGGTGCGCGAAGTCTCCCCCCAGCGCCTGGTGCACTACCGCGACAACTGGTATCTGGACGCCT
>CAMDKE010000115.1 GCA_945901215.1 Comamonas sp. lk | reverse complement strand
GCCATGGGCCTAAAGGCCGAATCCAAGCAACTGATGGAGCGCGCCGGTGTGCCGCTGGTGCCCGGCTACCACGGCGCCGACCAGGACCCCGCGCTCTTGCAGCGCGAGGCGGACCGCATTGGCTACCCCGTGCTGATCAAGGCCAGCGCTGGCGGCGGCGGCAAGGGCATGCGCATTGTGGAAAGTGCAGCTGACTTTGCCGCTGCGCTGGCGAGTTGCCAGCGCGAGGCCGAGGGCAGCTTTGGCAACGGCGCGGTGCTGATTGAAAAGTATGTGCAGCGCCCGCGCCACATCGAGATCCAGGTGTTTGGCGACAGCCAGGGCAATTACGTCTACTTGTTTGAGCGCGACTGCTCGGTGCAACGCCGCCACCAAAAGGTGCTGGAAGAAGCCCCCGCCCCCGGCATGACCGAGGCCTTGCGCGCGCAAATGGGCGCGGCGGCCGTGGCAGCAGCCCGCGCGGTGAACTATGTGGGCGCAGGCACGGTGGAATTCATTGTCGAGCAGGCCAGCTATGACCAGCCCGAGGCCATGAAGTTCTACTTTATGGAAATGAATACACGCTTGCAGGTGGAACACCCCGTGACCGAGGCGATCACCGGCCTCGACTTGGTGGAGTGGCAATTGCGCGTAGCCAGCGGCCAGCCGCTGCCCCTGCGCCAGGACGAGTTGCAGATCACCGGCCACGCGATTGAGGCGCGCATTTGTGCCGAAACGCCGGACAAGCAGTTTTTGCCCGCCACCGGTACCTTGGGCGTCTACGCCTTGCCGGCGCACACCAGCTTTGCGCGGGCCGACTACGGCGTGCGTGTGGACTCGGGCGTGCGCCAGGGTGACACCATCAGCCCCTACTACGACTCCATGGTCGCCAAGCTCATCGTGCACGGGCGCACCCGCGCTGAGGCGCTGGCGCGCATGGACGCGGCGCTGGCCCAAACCCATATCGTCGGCCTGAACACCAATGTGCAGTTCTTGCGCCACGTGGTGGCTAGCGACGCGTTTGCCCAAGCGCGTCTGGACACTGCGCTGATTCCACGTGAGGCCGCCACGCTGTTTGACCAGGAAAAAGTGGGTCTGGCCTGGGCCGGGGCGGCCTTGGTGGCCGACACCTTGCGCCTTGAGAGCGCCGCAGCGGAGGCGGCGGGCGGCTGGAAAGACCCTTGGGCTGCGCGCGATTCCTGGCAGTCGCACGCAGCGCCAGTGCGCAGTTTTGCGCTGGAATTTGCCGGTGCGCCCTACAGCGCTACCTTGCGCCCGACGCGGAGCGGTGCAGCACAACTGGACTGCGGTGGCGTAAACGCTGCGCTGAATTTCACGGTGCAGGCCAACGGCAGCCTGGACATCGCCTGGGGCCACGAGCGCCAGCGCCTGCAGGTCTACCGCCAGGGCGAAACCGCCCATGTGTTCATGGCGCACGGCGCCACCCAGATCGTGGCAGTGGACGCGTTGGCCCATGCAGCGGTGGCCCAGGCCGACACCGGCCGCCTGACTGCACCCATGCCAGGCAAATTGTTGTCGTTTGCGGTAAAGGTGGGCGACGTGGTGCGCCGTGGCCAGCCCCTGGCCGTGATGGATGCGATGAAAATGGAGCACACCATCAGCGCACCGGCCGACGGGCGGGTAGAAGAACTGTTGTATGCCCCCAGCGACCAGGTGGCTGAAGGCGCCGAGTTGCTGCGCCTGGCAGTGGCAGTGGTGGCCTGAGCCTCCGTTTTTTTACATTTAACAGTGAGCAAAAACCCCATGCGCATCACCTTTTGCTGCATCGATACCGAGTCCGAGCCCTGGTTGCAGGGTCTGCAAAATGCGCTGCCCCAGGCCCACATCAGCCTGTGGCGCAGTGGCGACGCACCCGCCGATTACGCTGTGGTGTGGGCGCCGCCCCAGGCCTTGTTTGACCAGCAGCCGCAGCTCAAAGCCGCCTTCAATATCGGCGCCGGGGTGGACGCCTTGCTGGCATTGCAAATACCCGCGAGCACGCAGTTGGTGCGCCTGGACGACGCCGGCATGTCGGTGCAAATGGCCGAATACGTCTGCCATGCCCTGATTCGCCACATGCGCGAATTTGATCTCTTCGAGGCTGATACCCGCGCGCTCGCCTGGTCACCTCGTGAGCCGCTGGCGCGTGCGGATTTTCCGGTTGGCATTTTGGGCCTGGGCGTGTTGGGCGCGCGGGTTGCACAGACGGTGGCGCAGTTTGAGTTTCCGGTATCGGGCTGGAGCCGCAGCCCCAAACACATTGCCGGCGTGCAATGCTTTAGCGGTGCGCAGGAGCTAGACCGGTTCTTGGCGGGAACCCGGGTGCTGGTTAACCTGCTGCCGCTCACACCCGAGACCGAAGATATTCTGAACCACCACAGCCTGTCGCGCCTGCATCGTGGCGCCTACCTGATCAACATCGCCCGTGGCCGCCATTTGGTCGAAGAAGACTTGCTGGCGCTGCTGGACAGCGGGCAGGTGGCTGGTGCGACGCTAGATGTGTTTCGCACCGAGCCGCTGCCCGCAGGCCACCCGTTTTGGACCCATCCGCGCATCACGGTCACACCGCACACCGCGGCACTCACTTTGCGCAGCGAGAGCATTGCGCAAATCGTGGGCAAGATCCTGGCGCTGGAGCGCGGTGAGCCCGTGGCGGGCGTGGTGGACTTGGCGCGCGGCTACTGACGCTGCGGCGCGCTCAGGCCGCCATGCCCGCGCTTGTAAGCACTTCGCCGCGCAGGGAGTAGGTGCGGGTCTCGGTGATCTTCACGTCTACCAATTGCCCCACCAGCCGGGGCTGTCCGGCAAAGTTGACCACCCGGTTGCACTCGGTGCGGCCCATCAGCTCGGTGGCGTCGCGCTTGGACGCGCCTTCAACCAATATGCGCTGCACGGTGCCCAAACGGCTCTCGCTGATGCGGCTGATATTGGCGTTGATCACGCCTTGCAGGTGCTGCAGGCGGCGCAGCTTGACCTCGTGCGGCGTGTCGTCGTGCAAATTGGCCGCGGGCGTGCCCGGGCGCGGGCTGAAGATGAAGCTAAAGCTGTTGTCAAAGCCAATGTCGTCGATCAGCTTCATCATCTTGCCAAAGTCGTCCTCGGTCTCGCCGGGAAAGCCGACGATGAAGTCGCTGCTCATGGCCATGTCGGGGCGAATGGCGCGCAGCTTGCGCACCGTGCTCTTGTATTCCATGGCGGTGTAGCCGCGCTTCATGGCCATCAGAATGCGGTCGCTTCCGTGCTGCACCGGCAAATGCAAGTGGCTGACCAGCTTGGGCAGCTTGTCGTAAGCGGCAATCAGGCTGGGCGTAAATTCGTTGGGATGGCTGGTGGTGTAGCGCAGGCGCTCGATGCCCGGAATGTCGCTTACATATTCCAGCAGCGTGGCAAAGTCCGCCACCTCGCCCCCCGCCCCGGCGCCCACCATGGGAGCGCGGTAGGCGTTGACGTTTTGGCCCAAGAGCGTGATTTCTTTCACGCCCTGGTCGGCCAGACCGGCCACTTCCACCAGCACGTCCTCAAACGGGCGGCTCACTTCCTCGCCCCGGGTATAGGGCACCACGCAGTAGCTGCAGTACTTAGAGCAGCCCTCCATGATGCTGACAAAGGCCGAGGCGCCTTCCACCTTGGCTGGGGGCAGGTGGTCAAACTTTTCGATCTCGGGAAAGCTGATGTCCACTTGCGCGCGGCCTTGCAGGCGGCGCTGATTCAGCAGCTCGGGCAGGCGGTGCAGGGTTTGCGGTCCAAACACCACGTCCACGTAGGGCGCCCGCGCAATGATGGCCGCACCTTCCTGGCTGGCCACGCAGCCGCCCACGCCGATTTGCACGCCTTTTTTGGCCAGGTGCTTGACGCGCCCCAGATCAGAAAACACCTTCTCTTGCGCCTTTTCGCGCACTGAGCAGGTGTTGAACAAAATCAGGTCGGCGTCTTCAACGACGTCGGTTTTCTCATAGCCCTGGGCGGCATGCAAAACGTCGGCCATCTTGTCCGAGTCGTACTCATTCATCTGGCAGCCGAAGGTTTTGATAAATACTTTTTTCGACATAGAAATCTCTCACAAATGGGGGTTCGGCGCATGGCATATGCGTGAAGCGCGCACCTGCGCCAGCGGGCAAAACTTAAGGGGATGTAGGCAGCTTCAGCGCGGCCTCGGCCTCGGTCAATATCCACACCTGGTGCACCTGCCCACCAGGTTCGCGCACAAAGTTCACCAGGGCTTTTTGACCGATGAGCTGGCCCGACAGGACCAGCATATTGTTGGCGCCCAGGATGCGGGCACCCGGTGACAGGCGGTCGGGCTTGCCGTTGAGCAGCAGGTCTGGCGGCTGCATGACTTGCAGGAGGCCGCGCTGGGCCGTGGGCGGAAAGGGGCGCGCACTGGTGACTTGGCCCGACGCTGCCAGCGACATGGCGCACAGTGCGAACGCCAGCGAAGCTACAAATGCAGGGCGATTGAGGGACGTGGCGCGGGTGGCCTGTGGGGCGCAGCGGTTCATGGTGTGTATCCAGAGGCTGGTTAAAAAAACAACACAAACTCTAACACGCACCTCCTTCGTGACCGCTTGCCCAGCAGCGTGGCCAAGCGTGCGGTCTGGCGGTTTACGGCGGGGCGTTCTGTGACTGGCCGGGTGCGATACGGGTTTGCTTCCACCAGCCAGAAAAGCTGGCGCACAGCCGAGCCACCGGCTCAAACAGCAGCGGCTTGGGGTGCGTGTGGTGCGGCAGAGCCGATAACTGCGCGGGGAACTTGCTCAGGTGCAAGTCGTCCACCACATGCACGCTGCGGGCGCCAGCCAATGCTGCGCAAATGGCCACGCCATCGGCAAACCAGCGCGCTGACGCCATCTGTGCCAGGCGCTGCCCGACAAAGTCCCAGCGCAGCGCGCTCCATGGGTTGTGCTGATGGAACTCAGCCATGGCAATGGCAATGCAAACCGCGTCTTGCGGCACCTCTGCCGGGGGCTGCCCCAAAGACCAGGCGTGCACCAGCCAGACGTCCTTGCCCGCAACGGCGTCGGCGTTTGGCGAAGTAAAGCCCAAGGCGGCGGGCGGCGCGGCCAGCACGGCGGGTTCGTCGGTGGCGGCCAAAGGGTTGAGCCGCGACGGCGCGCGCGGCAGCAGGCTCTTAGAGCTGCGCGCCACGGCGTCCAGCGCCTCGTAGCTCGTGTCGATCACCGTGCCCGGGCTGTGCCAGTGCGCGGGCGCGTAGCGGGCCACGTTGTCGGCGTTAAACAAATAGGGCTTGGTGCTGCCAGTACCCGCGACCCACTGCCAGCTCAGGTGGTTGCTGGCCAGGTCGCCGTCCAGCAGGTGCGCAATCATCCAGGTAGCACCCGCGTGCCAATGCACCTTTCGGATATGCACCAGGTAGCTGGCCAACCACATGCGGGCGTGGTTGTGTAAATAGCCCGTGGCATACAGGGTGCGCACCGCCTCGTCAATGGCGGGAATGCCGGTCGCCGCCTGGCGCACATCCTCCGGCAGCTCAGCGGCGTAGGCTGACGCGTCGAGCAGGCCCGGATGCAAATCACCGTGGATGCGCTCGCCCAGATGCGCCCACACGTGGTGGTGGTACTCGCGCCAGCCAAACTCAAACACCAACTTGCCTTGGGGCTCTAGCGGCGTGCGCGCGTGGATAGCCTGGTAGGCCTCGGGCAGCGTGAGCAGACCGTGCGTGAGGTAGGGCGACAGCCGTGTGACGGCGCCGTCGATCGCATTGCGGCTGCGCGCGTAAGCCTGCGGATTCACCGCGTCCAGGCGCGCCTGCGCCGCCTCCAGGGTAGGCGAAAACAGGGCACTCATCCCGGCTCCCCCGCAGCCGCTGGCGTCATAAACACCGTGGTCGCGCGGTGGTGGGCGGCCTTCTCGACGATGGCACTGCGCTGATCCCCAGATAGCCGCGCCAGGTTCTTGAGTTGCATGCCCATGCGCGGGTTGGCCACGAGCACCGCCTCGTGGCGCAGCAAAAAGTCCCAGTACAGGGTGGTGAAAGGGCACGCCGCCTCGCCCACCGACAGCGCCGGGTCATAGCGGCAACCCTTGCAGTGGTTGCTCATGCGCTGGATGTATTTGCCGCTGGCCGCATAGGGCTTGCTGGCCATAACGCCGCCGTCGGCAAACTGGCTCATGCCCAGGGTGTTGGGCAACTCCACCCATTCCACGGCGTCCACGTACACCGCCAAATACCACTGGTGCACCGCCTGCGGTCGCACACCGAACAGCAGCGCGTACAAGCCGGTGACCATCAGGCGCTGGATGTGGTGCGCATAGCCGTGGCGCAGGGTCTGACCAATGGCGTCGCGCAGGCATGCCATGTCGGTGTCGCCGGTCCAGTAAAAGGCGGGCAATTCAGCCGTGGCGCCCAGGGCGTTACGCTCCACATAGTCGGGCATCTGCGTCCAGTAAATGCCGCGCACGTATTCGCGCCAGCCCAAAATCTGGCGGATGAAGCCTTCTACTGCGGGCAAGGGCGCAGCACCTGCGCGGTAGGCGGCCTCGGCAGCGGCCACCACTTCGCGCGCGCCCAAAAGCTTGAGGTTCAGCGCGCAGGCCAGGTGCGAGTGGTAGAGCCACACATCTCCTTCCCACATGGCGTCTTGGTGCTCGCCAAAGTAGGGCAAGCGCTCTTGAATAAAGGCGTCCAGTGCCAGCAAGGCCTGCACCCGTGTGACGGGCCAGCCAAATTCGGCCACGCTGCCGGGGTGGCTGGCAAAGCGGGTGTTGACCAGGGCAATCACCGCTTGCGTGGTGGCGTCAGGCGCAAAGCGGGTGGGCGGTGGCACCACGCCGGGGCCTTTGGCGCCAAACGACGCGCGGTTGTCGGCGTCAAAGTTCCACTGCCCACCTGCGGGGACCTTGCCGTCCATCAAGATGCCGGTTTTTTGGCGCAGTTCGCGGTACCAGTATTCCAGGCGCAACTGTTTGCGGCCCTTGGCGTGGGCGGTAAAGTCGCGCACGGTGCTGAAAAAATGCAGGTCATCGCGCACATCCATTGGCACTTTGGCCGCAAGCGCTGCGCCGCGCAAGTCTTGCAACACGCGCCAGTCGCCGGGCGCGGTCATCACCAGGGTTTGGGGCTGGAAAGTGGCAATGGCCTTGGCCAGTTCGCCCGCCAAAGTGCCGCAGTTGTCGGGCGCGTCCAGGGCCACGTAATGCACCGGCCAGGCCTTGGTGCGCAGCTCCTGGGCAAAGTGGCGCATGGCGCTCAAGAAAACCGTGGTGCGCTGTTTGGCCGACCACACGTGCTCGGACTCCTGCGCCACCTCAGCCATCCAGATGCAGTCTTGGGCCGCATCGAAGCCGTCCAGGGCGGTGGCGCTGATGTCAAGCTGGTCGCCCAGCACGAGGACGAGGTGGCGGATGGGTGCGCGGGGGCCTGGGTCGTTTGCGGCGGTGTTTTCGTTGGAGCTTGGGTTGGTGCTGTCGGGATTAGGGCCAGAGTTTGCGTTGGTGGTGTTGGTGTTTTTCATGGTGATTTATGTTGCGCTGCCCTTAAGCGGCGCAGTGTTCTTCTTGGCGCGGCAGGCGTCGGAGCAGTAAAGCACCGATTCCCAGTTTTTTGCCCAGGCTTTGCGCCAGCTCATGGGCCGTTGGCAGACCGCGCAGGGTTTGGAGGGCAGGCTGCTTTTGTTGCCCTTGAAGTCGTTTTTCATGGGGTGTTGCTGTCTGGCGCACTGGCAGGGTCCGCGAAGTCGGCGAACAAATCGGCTTGCTGCGCGTCAGCGCCGCTGGCAGCAGCAGCTTTGCCGCTGGCAGAAGTACGCCGCCGCACGCCCGTTTGCGCCATGCCGCTTTTGCGCGAGCCGTGGCGGGACTGCACCGCATCCGCCTCGGCGCGCGCCTGTGGGGTTTTGCGCAGTCCGTACAAGCGGTCTTTGGCGGCTTTGACCGCCCGCTTGTCGTCCACGATGGGCGGCGGGTAGTCGCGCCCCACTACGCAGCCCGCCATGCGCTCTAGCGTGTCGTTCATCTTCCAGGGTTCGGCCAGGTAGGGCAGCGGCACGCGGGCGAGTTCGGGAACCCAGTGGCGGATGAAGCTGCCGTCCGGGTCTTGGTCTTGGGCCTGTTTGGTGGGCGAGTACATGCGCAAGGTGTTGATGCCGGTGGTGCCGCTTTGCATCTGCATCTGGCTCCAGTGGAT
>CAMDKE010000114.1 GCA_945901215.1 Comamonas sp. lk | reverse complement strand
TTGACGCTGGCGGCGTTGATGCGGTCGCGTAGCAAAAAGGCGAGTTTCAGCACCACGTCTTTCTCTTGCGTGCCGCCCGGGCCAATGGCGCCTGGGTCTTCGCCGCCGTGGCCGGGGTCCAAGGCGATGATGATGAGCCGGTCGGTGCTGAGGTAAGACGGGCCCTGGGTCAGGTTGGCGCCGGGGCTGCCAGCGCTGATCGGAGGCGCCGCGGCGGCTGTGGCTGGTGTGGCAGGGCCAGCGGACGCGGCAGGCTGCACCGCTTTCGCCAGGCGCTGCGCCATCAGTTCCCCGAGCGGGTCGCTGGCCGCCGGTGCGGAGGCGGCGGGCGCTGGCTTTGGTTGCGCAATTTGCGCTACCAGTGCGTCCAGCGGGTCGATGTTGTGCAGCGGATACAGGTCCAACACCAAACGGTGCTGGTAGGCGGCCACGGGGGCCAGGGTGAACACTTGCGGGCGCACGCCTTGTTTAAGGTCAATCACCAGGCGCACCACGTTGGCCGAATACTGTCCCACGCGAATGCCGTCGATATTGGGGTCGTCGGCCTTGACCTTGGCCACCAATTCTTTGAGGGCCGGGTTGAGCGTTACTCCGGCAATGTCGACCGCCAGCCGTGGCGGGCTCGTCACAAGCGTTTGGGTGGCGCTCAGGGCTGTGTCAGACTCGATGGTCACGCGCGAATACTCGGGTGCCGGCCAGACGCGCACGGTCAAGATGGTAGCGTTTTGGACCCCTAGCACGCCGCGTTGCATCAGGCCCAGCGTGAGCACCAGAGCACCTTGCTGCACCAGGCTGCGCCGCTTCATACTGGTACGGCTTTGGTATCAGGGCCGCGCAGCAAACCTTCACCAGTGGGAGTGCGGGCCACCAGCGTCACATGGCGCGCGCCGTTGGGCAGGGCGACTAAGGTGATGTCCAAGTCGATCACCGGCAGCACCTGGGCAGCTTTTTCTGGCCACTCGGCCAGCTTGAGGCCGGAGCTGGCGAAGATGTCTCTAAAGCCGGCGTCTTCCCACTCGCGGGCGTCGCCAAAGAGGTAAAAGTCAAAGTGCCAGAGGTTGAGGCCCGGCAGTTCGTACGGTTCGACCACTGCGTAAGTGGGGCTTTTCACCCGGCCTTGTACGCCCAGTGCGCGCAGCAGGTGGCGTACCAGCGTGGTTTTGCCCGCACCCAGATCGCCACGAAGCGCGATGAAAGCTTGGGCTAACCCCGGCCGGCGCGCCAGCCCTTGGGCAAAGGCCTCGGTCGCCGCCTCATCGGCCCAGGTAAGTGCCAGAGGCGGGGTTTTTACAATCGCGGGGTGAAGATCCATAACGCGCAGACTAGCACTCCAAAAGATGGCCCTGGAAAAAGCCCTGAACAAGCTGCTGCTTTGCTCGCGCAGTTGCGTTCATGGGGCCAGGCGCTGGGATTCTCCCAAATTGGCGTGGCCGGAGTCGATCTCTCTGATGCCGAGCCCGGCCTGCTGGCATGGCTGAAGCAGGGTTTTCATGGCGACATGGACTACATGGAGCGCCACGGCCTCAAGCGCGCCCGCCCGCCTGAACTGGTGCATGGCACCCTGAGCGTCATCACCGCCCGCATGGACTACCTGCCGCGCGACACGCCCGAAGGCTGGCAGGCAGTGGAATTTGACCGCCTGAACCACCCCGACACCGGCACCGTATCCCTTTACGCCCGGGGGCGGGACTACCACAAGGTCATGCGAAGCCGTCTGCAGCAGTTGGCTGAAAAACTAGCCGCGCACTTGGGGCCGCTGGGCCACCGCGCGTTTACCGATTCGGCCCCGGTGTTGGAGGCCGAGCTCGCCACCCGCAGCGGCCAGGGCTGGCGCGGCAAACACACGCTGGTGCTCAACCGCGAGGCCGGGTCCATGTTCTTTTTGGGCGAAATTTATGTGGATGTGGCGCTGCAGCCCACAGCGCCGGTGGAGCCGCATTGCGGTACTTGCAATTCCTGCATGGTCGCCTGTCCCACGCAAGCCATCGTGGCACCTCACCAGTTGGACGCACGGCGCTGCATTTCCTACCTGACCATCGAACACGCGGGAGCGATTGCGCCCGAACTGCGCCCCTTGATGGGCAACCGCATCTACGGCTGCGACGACTGCCAGCTGGCTTGCCCCTGGAACAAGTTTGCCCAGGTTAGCCGCCTGACCGACTTTGACGAGCGTGCGGGCCTGACCGGCCAAACCCTGGCCGCGCTCTTGGACTGGACCGAGGCCGAATTTTTACAACGCACTGAAGGCAGCCCGATCCGGCGCATCGGCCACGCACGCTGGCTGCGCAATGTGGCGGTGGCCGCGGGTAATGCGCTGGCCGCGGGGCAGGGCGGGGATGGGTTGCGCGCTGCCTTGGAGCGCAGGCTCAGTGGCCAAAGCGAGCTGGTGGAGGAGCACGTCGCTTGGGCTTTAGGGCAGGGAAACTGCGCGGAATAGTCGAAGCCCTACTCCTACCTCCCATGAAGTTCCACTTCGCTCTACGGGCTACACGCCAAACGCTCGACTGCTCTTTTGGCATATGCTGGCGTAAACCTAGTCGACAACCACTCCGCTAAAGGGCGGTTTCACGAATGTGCCTTTTACAAATTGATGGTAGGGCACTCCTCCCTCGCAAACATTTCCGACTGCGGTAAAGCCATCTTTCGACATCGTTAAGTGAGAGAAATAACTTAACGAGGCGGCGCTGGCGCTTGAGCAGGCGGAGGGGTAGGTGTTAGTCAAACTATCCTTTGTAGCACTCGCGTTTGAGCTAATGAACAAGATAGTCACATGGGAAATACTGTTTTTCGCCATTTCAAGAGACATTTCAACTTAAGCTCAGCCCCGCTTACAGCAGTTCCACCAAAGTAGAAATCCGCTGAGGCGAGGGAGTAATGGCAGGAGTCCGCCAGCGGCGGCAGGGCTACACGCGCGGTGTGGGCCTGGAGGAGGCCGATACGCGCTCCGCTGCTTGATTACCCGATAAGTACAGGGAGCATCTTGCGTACATCGCTATGCAGCGATGTGAGCGTGCTTTCGAACGAAAACTGCGGCATTTCTTCTTGGACGAGTTGTGCCACTGCCCGCGCCTGGTCAAGGTCGCGTGGTTTTTTGATCGGTTCACGCGTCGGGAGACCAGAGAGCCAGGCCTTGTGCAAGGCGAAAGCGCGTGGGTCTGGCACCCGCATCGGTACAGGCCAGCCGTCCTCGTCAATAGCCACCGCATCAAGTTTTGGGGAATTTAGTAGCCACTGTAGGCCAGGCACTTCGGTGGCGACAAGATCTGATTCGGAAAACGTGACGCTCCCAGTTACATGCATGCCACGCGGAGCAATCACCAAGTCCACCATGAACTGGCCCGCATTGGCGGCGCGGTAGCCGTTTTCGCGGACACATTCAAAGGTCTTGTCGGCTTTTTTCAGCAAGCCTAACAGTCCATCGCCGTCTAATTTTTCTGATACAACCACCATTTTCTGGCGGGCGTCGTAGAGTAGGTCCACATCACCCGAAGCGAGCAACTCCAGTAAAAAGTGCACGCCTGCAGCGGCTTCGTAGGCGTACAAAGTTTGAGTACCAATGACCGTGAAGCTGTCATACAGGCCTGCCTGGTCAAGTTCCCGAAGCACACGAGCCACGACGCGCGGAACGCGGTTGAGTCGTAAAGCCTTGTTGAGCCGCGCCTGCTCTTGGATTTTTTCTTTGATACCCCGCAATCGCTCTTGTGCCACGGTGCGACCGGCGGAAAAGGTTGCCATTAACTGCTCGGTTTCCTCCGATCGCGGCCCCAGCGACTTGCCGTTACCGCGCCTGTCGCGGTCTCTGAACAGATATTCTGTGCTGCGCACGGTTTTCCAGCGCATGCCATAGGTGTAGGACGCCGCATGGCCCACTGCAGATCTATAGTTTTCGAACAATTGTTCGGTATTGACTTGGTGAAGCCGCTGTTGGTTGGAAAGAGACTTCATTGTGTTTCCGGCGATGTATAGATTTTTCTATTTTGCCGGAAACAATGGCCAGGAGTCAAAGCCGTTTCCGGCAGAACTGCAAATGTTCGTGTTCGCCGGAAACCAGGGGGCCTAAATAAACAGCGCTAGAAACAAAAAGCCCGTGGACAAGATCTGCTCCAGCATCCCAATCTTCTGTTCGGCAGTGCCTTGGTAAACCGGCACGCCGCGTTGCACGCCGTAGGCACCTTTGGACAATTGCAAATCGCCTGGCTGGTTTTCAGGCCCCTACAAATGCTTGAGCCAAACCGTGTTGACCATCACGTGGTTCAAGCCGTTATGCAGTGCATAGAAAAAATCTTGTTTGGTGAGCTTGAGCGAGCCGTTGTAGGGTGCACCACCTTTGGTGTCGCTAACACCCACTGTTTGACCGATTTCAGAAATCGTCCGATCCGAATGTTTTCCTGGGCGTTGGTGAATTCGAGCTGAAATATGGAATGAATCGTGTCGCGGATGCTGGATGGAAAATCGCTCGCGGCAACCTGCTGCAGTGTGAAGTCATTACCCTGGCTGGGTTGGGAGACGTGAATGTCCGACGGCGCGTACTGCTTTCGAAACCACCCCAAGGTCTGGCCTGGTTTAAACCGCATACAGCGGGCGCAAAAGTGTGAGTGCAAGACCCAGGCTGAGCATTCCCAAGAGCGTTGAAAGAGACACCAGGCCCGCCACATACGACCCGTCAAAGCCCATTTTGCTGGCCAGTACGTAGCAGCTAGCGGCCGTGGGCAGGGCTGCGTAGACCAGCACGATGGTGGCCTGTGAGTGGCTCAGGCCAAAGGCGTAGGCTGCTGCCAGCGCTACGAGGGGCAGCACCAAATGGCGAATCGCCAGCACCGACACCGCCAATGCCTTGGCCCGGACAAGGGCGCCGAGTTGCATGCCCGCGCCCGCTGCCATGAGGCCCAGCGCCAGCGCTGACCCGCCCACGCGGTTAAACGTCGGTGCCAGCCAGTCGGCCATTCCCAGGCCGGCCAGGTTGGCCGCCAGGCCCGAAATGGTGGCAAATATCAGCGGGTTGCGCAGCAGCTCGGCGGCCATGCCGCGCGAACCCGCGCGTGCCATGGGCCAGACGGCAGCGATGTTGGCCAGCGGCACGCACACGCCGATCAGCACCGCAATTTCCAGCGCCCCTTCAGGCCCGGCCAGGCGCTCAGCCAGAGCCAGTCCGATAAATGAGTTGAAACGAAACGCCACCTGGGCGGATGCAGCGTGTTCGCGAGCTGCGATGTGGTGTTTGAGCCATGGCAGCAGGGGCAGCGCATACGCCAGCGCAATGCCCACCGCCATCACGCTCCAGCCAGCGCCCACCAGCTTGGAAGCCGTGCCCAGGTCCAACGGGCTTTTGATGATGGAGTGAAACAACAGCGCGGGAAACAGCAGGTAGTACACCAGCGCGTCCACCTGGCTCCAGACGCTGCGGTTCAAGGGGGTGAATTTGCAGACCAGGTAGCCCAGCAAAATCAATGAAAACTCGGGGATCAACAAAGTGGCGTAATTCACCCGCGCAGGATAGCAGCCAGACGGGTGTGGCGCCCCGCCGGTCGGGGGTGGCTTTGGGCGCAGATGTACCATTGGCGTGTCGCACATTCCAACCCAGGAGCTCACTATGCAGTACCGCCGCCTCATTCTTGCCAGTGTTCTGGCCGCCAGCTTTTCTCCCTTTCAGGGCGCTTTTGCCCAGACCTATCCCAACAAGGCCATCAAGCTGCAAGTGCCCTTTGCGCCGGGCGGCACAACGGACATCATCGCGCGCGTGTTGTCTGAGCCCCTAGGCAAAGCCTTAGGCCAAAGCGTTGTGGTGGAAAACAAGGCCGGCGGCGGCGGCGTGGTGGGTGCCAACGAGACCGCCAAGGCCACGCCTGACGGATATTCCCTGGGCATGGCCACGGTGTCTACGGTGGCGGCCAATCCGGCCATCAATCCCAAGATGCCCTACAACTCCATGACCGACTTCACGCCCATCATCAACGTGGCGGCCACGCCCAATGTGATCGCGGTCCACCCCAATTTTCCGGCCAAAGACTACAAGGGCTTTGTTGCTGAGCTGAAAAAAAATCCTGGCCAGCACTCTTACTCCTCCTCGGGCACGGGAGGCATTGGCCACTTGCAAATGGAGCTGTACAAAAACCTCGCCGGTGTGTTTATCACCCACATTCCCTACCGGGGGGCTGGCCCAGCGCTCAACGACACGGTGGCCGGGCAAGTGCCCATGACGTTTGACAACCTGCCCTCGGCCTTGCCCTTTATTCAAAGCGGAAAACTCATCGCCATTGCAGTGGCTGCGCCCCAGCGTCTGAGCCAGTTGCCCAACGTGCCCACCTTCAAGGAACTGGGGTTGGAGCCTGTGAACCGCATGGCCTTTTATGGCATTTACGGCCCCAAGGGCTTACCGAAAGAGGTGGTCGACAAAGTGAACGCCGCTGTGCGCAAAACCCTGGAGGACCCGGCGGTGAAAAAACGCATTGAAGACACTGGCTCCATCGTCATCGGCAACTCGCCAGAGCAGTTTTCCGAGCAGATCCGGGCCGAGTACGCCGTCTACAAACAGGTGGTTGAGTCGGCCAAGCTGCGGCTGGATTGAGCTTGCCCAAACCGGGCGCCCAATTGAAGGCCGCGCCTGCTGGCCTTGCAGTGCGGCAATCCAGCGACGAATCCATTGACGCATTCATAGACGCGCTATGGCTGGAAGAGGGCCTTTCGCGCAACACCCTGGAAGCCTACCGGCGCGACCTGAACCAATTGCTCGCCCACCGCGAGGGTTCCAGTTTGTTGGCTTGCGCCGAGGCCGATCTGCATGCCTATTTTTCTGTCCGCCACGCCGCCACCAAGGCCACCACCGCCAACCGGCGGCTGACCGTTTTCAAACGCTACTTTCGCTGGGCGCTGCGCCAAGGACGAATCACCACCGACCCCACGCTCAAGCTCCAGGCGGCCAAACAGGCCTTGCGTGTGCCCAAAAGCCTGAGTGAGGCGCAGGTCGAAGCCCTGCTGGCTGCGCCCGACGTTTCCACCGCGCTGGGCGTGCGTGACCGCACCATGCTGGAACTGATGTACGCCAGTGGCTTGCGCGTGAGCGAACTCGTCAGCCTCAAGACCCTGAACCTGGGCCTAAACGACAACGCGCTGCGCGTATTGGGCAAGGGCGCCAAGGAGCGCCTGGTCCCCTTTGGTGAGGTGGCCAGCCAATGGCTGCGCCAGTATCTGGCCAGCGCGCGCCCTGCGCTGCTCTCGGGCAAGCAGACCGACGACTTGTTTATCACCACCAAGGGTGCGCAGGCCGGCAGCGCCATGTCGCGGGTGATGTTCTGGATGGTGGTCAAGAAGTACGCGATGGCGGCTGGCATTCGCTCGGCACTCTCACCGCATACCTTGCGCCACGCGTTTGCCACGCATTTGCTCAACCATGGTGCCGATTTGCGGGCAGTGCAGTTGCTGCTGGGCCACGCCGATATATCCACCACCACCATTTACACCCATGTGGCGCGTGAGCGGCTGGCGCAGTTGCACGCGGCGCACCACCCTCGGGGATAGGCCTTAACCTTTCAGCAGTGGTTGGTGGTGCCGAATTCCCCTACTGGGTGCCTCAGCCGGTTTTTCCCACTCTCTCCCCCAACCCCTCTCTCGCCCAGCGGGCGAGAGAGGGGGGCCAACAGCCACATTTGGTTTCTTTGCTTCGGCTAGCCTTCTACTGGCGTGGCGCCCGCCCACGCGCGTGACATAGGGCTGTCGGCCAGCGGTCCACAGAAGTGGCCAGTGGTGCCCTAGCCGAAGCGAAATAACCAAATGTGGCTGTTGGCTCCCCCTCTCCTCACCGCCGGGGAGGAGAGGGGGCTGGGGGGTGTGGCGGGGCAAAAGATCCGTCCTTGTGGAAAGGGCGACTGCAGGGATAAGGGGGAAAAAGTTAAGGTGAAAGTTCCTTGCGCGCAGCAGGCAGGCGCCACATGCCAGTCGACAGCGTGGTGCCCAACACAATCACCAGGCCGCAGACCAGCATCCACGGCGTGACTGCCTCGTCCAACAAAAGCACGCCGTACACAATGGCAAACACCGGAATGGCGAAGGTCACTGAAAGCGCCTTGGCCGGCCCCGCCCGTTCAATGAGCCGGAAA
This sequence comes from Comamonas sp. lk, assembly GCA_945901215.1. GTDB lineage: Bacteria > Pseudomonadota > Gammaproteobacteria > Burkholderiales > Burkholderiaceae_C > Allorhodoferax. Next base: position 38 of record CAMDKE010000114.1, on the reverse strand, counting down.
AACAGGATGTAGGCCAAGCCGGTGCATAGCACCCCCAG
>CAMDKE010000113.1 GCA_945901215.1 Comamonas sp. lk | reverse complement strand
TGCCGGTGGTGCTGGGTGCGGACGGTATGCGAACAGGGCTGCCCCTGAACGGCTCGCCCAGCTCGCATATCCTCAAGCCGCCTATTGCCGGGGTCGATGGCAGCGTGTTTAACGAAGCTTTTTGCATGGCTCTGGCCGGTGCGCTAAAGCTAGATGTTGCCCAAACCCAAATCCATACCATCGCCGATGGCGCACAGCAGCGCCACTACCTGTTGGTCGAGCGCTACGACCGCCAACCCGTGGCCCCCACGCTTGCCGCTGCGGCGGCATCAAGCCAGCGCCTGCACCAGGAGGACTTCTGCCAGGCGCTGGGAATTGTCTCGGAGCACAAGTACCAAAACGAAGGCGGCCCCGGCCTGACCCAAGCTTTTGCACTATTGCGCAGCGCCACCCGCCCCAGCGCGCCGCAGACACTCAAACTGCTGGACTACGTTGTGTTCAACGCCCTGATAGGCAACCACGATGCCCACGGCAAAAACTTCTCGCTGCTGTACACCCCGCAGGGGGTCGTGCTGACGCCCCTTTACGACGCCTTGTGCACCGCCGTCTATCCCCAACTAACCGAAAAAATGGCCATGAAGATTGGCAGCAAATACAAGTTCTCCGAGGTGACGGCGCAGCACTGGGAGCAGTTCGCCACCGAGGCAGCCTTGTCACCCGCCCAGGTGAAAAAGCGCATTTTGGAGATTGCTAAGCGCCTGCCAAACCTGGCTCGCGTCACCCAGGCTAGGTTTCATAGCCAAGCAAATGGGCACCCCATCATCGACCAAATTGTCACGCTGATTGAGAAACGCTGCACACTGACTATTGCCCGCCTGGCCGCATCGCGGGGCGCGGAGCCTTCACTTGACTCCGCTTAATTCCGAAATAGCCTTCCGAAAGTACCACTAGGAGATTTGCCATGGCACGTATGTTTAACCCCCCTCACCCCGGCTTGACACTGCGCGATGACGTACTGCCAGCGCTGGGCCTGAATGTGACCGAAGCCGCAAAACAATTGGATGTGTCCCGCGTGGCCCTGTCGCGCTTGCTCAATGGTCGCGCCGCTGTTTCCCCTGAGATGGCCTTGCGTATTGAAGCGTGGCTGGGTGTAGAACGCGGCGGCGAGGCCCAGCTTTGGCTGGCAGAACAAAGCGCGTATGACGTGCATCAAGCCGAGGAACGGTTCAAATCCGCCCCCATGAACGTTCAACCCGCACCAGCCAATGCGGTGCCAGCCTAGCCCTATTCAAATTAATCCTTCCATGGCCCGCCTAATCCCCACCCTTCCCCACACGGCGCCCCAGGTGGAGGCCCGTTGCATCTGATTCTTCTGACGACAGATATCCCCGCCTTGGTGGAGCAAGCTAAAGGCTAGAAATATGGGCTGCTTCAGTGGCGTTGTAGCCCTTTTTGTATATCCTGTATATACTTAAGTTTTAAGGGAGAAAACTTTATGCTGACTCGCGTTTTCAAAAGCGGTAATTCTTTGGCCGTGCGCATCCCCAAAGAACTGGGTTTCGTTGATTGCGCGCAGGACCTTGAAGTCGAGCGTGTAGGCAACACGCTGGTGCTGCGCCAGGTGGTGCAGGAAACCATTGGTGACCTGACCCCCATCCTGGCCATGTTTAGCCCGGACTTCATGGCCGGGGGGCGCGAGTTTCACGAGCAGCGCGACCGCGATTGGAGCGGCAACAGTGGCTGGAGCGCTGAAGCAAACCCCAAAGTGGCGGTCGATAAAACGCAGGCCTGAGCGATGCGCTACCTGCTCGACACCAATATTTGCATTTACATCATCAAGCGACAGCCGCCCCAAGTGTTGCATCGGCTTGCATCTTTGCCACAGGGCAGTGCCGTGATGTCGGTGGTGAGCTATGCCGAACTTCGCGCCGGTCTGGAAATGCAGACCGGCAACCGTGCGCAGGATGAACGTGTGCTGGATTTGCTGACACAGCGCATACCGGTGTTGCCGTTCGGCGAGGCCGATGCCATAAGTTTTGGCGTACTGCGTGCCGCCGTGCGTGACCGTCGCCGCGACACCATGGACCAGCTTATCGCCGCGCATGCGCTCAGCGCTGGCCTTACGCTGGTCACCAACAACGAGGCCGACTTCCAGGACTACCCTGGCCTGAACGTTGAAAACTGGGTTGCCGCACCCTAAGCGGCTGAGGACTCATGCCCCGTTACGGCGCACGAACTTTTATGTTCCATTAGTCAAAGAAGACCTCTTTGAGCATATCAGTGCAATGCTGGATTGCTGCCACCACATGGGGGATGGACTCAGCCACTTCAACTTCACGCCGGATCACCATCTCGGTGGTCAATATCAGCCGCTGCACTCTGTCACGCGGATCGGCGACTTGGCATACCTTGGCAAAATCCAACAGCCCCTGGCGGGCTGCAAAAAATGACTTGTGCCCGCACAAATCCAAGGCCAGCACGTCCTCAGGAATGTAGGCTGTGGTGTTGACCAGATCAAACGCCGGTGCCAGGCGACAGTCGCTGGTGGTCGGGTCGGTGTACAGCAGGCCAAAGTTTTTCAGATGCGCATCGCCATTGCCAACTACGCAAGACAGCGCCACCATATCGAAAAGCGCCTGCAAAGACGGTGCGACATGGGGGCCAGAGGCAAACGCCTCAACCAGCTTGGCCATGTGCGTGTAACTGGTTTTGTATTTTTCGCGTGAGGGCAATCCCGCCAGCACCGCCATGTCCTCAAACCCCATGGGCGTGCCATCGGGCGTTCTGTCAAACCGCTGCATAACAAACAGCTCTTTATTGTTGGACAAATGGAACTCCGGCACTGCCAAGCCTGACTCCTTGGCGATGCTCATACAGAGAAACTCGTTCGCGGCCAAGCCCGGGAATTCCTGGCGACCGCTTTTCACAATCAGGTCGGACGTGCGCACCGTGGCCCTGGAGGACGCCGGCTCCATCGCAGGGGGTGACGCCACCTGCGGCACCAACACCTTGGGCTGCACGCCCGAAATGCCGGTACGGTAGATGTACTTGTCCACCAATTCAGCAAACAAATTCTCGGTGCCATCCCAGGCCAAAATTTCACTCAAACGTTCGCCTTGGCCCTGTGCGCTCGCCAGCGGATTCACAAAATCGGACCGCACTGCCACGCGGCCAATGGGGTCTTGCCCGCTGGACAGGGCCAACAGCAACATAGGCTCCAAATTGACGATTTTGGCCAGGCGGTTTTGCAGCTCCTCCAGCAAAAAGCCCTCTGGCAAATTCATTTGAAAGACAGGGTGCAAGAAGGGATACGCATATTGCGCCTTGCGCACCGGCATGGTCAGACTGACCGCCGCATCGGCAGACGCCGGGCCGTAGCCAAACAAAAACTGGCCTTGCTCCTGCGTCAACTCTCCTGCATCGCCTTGGGGCGTGCTGACCTGCAGGTGCGTAGCCGCCTTCATTGAAAGCCTTTCAGCTCATCCAGCGTGGGCCGGGTACGGGGCGACAAAGTCAGCTCCGCACCCAGTGCGCCCGCCAGCCTGGCATAGCTCTCCATAGCCACCGAACTGCGCCCGGCCTCCATTGCAATCACCTTCAGGCGCGTCACACCCGCCAAGCCCGCCAGCGCCTCTTGGGTAAGACCCCGGTTGTTGCGCATGGCTTTGAAGGCTTGCCCCAGTTTTTGAAGGTGAAAGGACTTGTCCATGTATCGATAATAATACTTTTATAAACTTTTGATCCGAAAACGATACATTTTCACGCAAAAGGGTGTTGACTTTTGTTTGCCAGCCTTTACCGCTTGCGCGAAGATGTGCCATCACACCGAGCGACGGGTTCAGTTCATTCCAGGGACCACAGAAATTCTGAAACCAGCTCCACTGCAAGCGCATAGCTGGGCCGGTATTCCAAAGTGTCTATTGCCTCGAACTGAACCTTGAGCACCGCCTTTCGGTCTTGCACTTGTTTTAGAAACGGCTCGCGGTGGCGTTTCAAAAAGGGACTGGCCGTTGCGAGCAGCAAAGGATCACGCTCAATCACCAAGGCCAAATCAAACAGATCTCGCGCTGTTGCCCGCTCGCCCCGGTGCCACAACTTTTTTGCCACGATTTCAGCCGATGTTTCTACCCTGACCTGACGCCCGAGCAAATCCCAGACCTCAAACGGATCGTTCGTCAAATTGGCAGAGGCAACAAAGTCAATCTCCCCTTCTGACCGTAGCAGCTTGACATAGCCAGGGCCTTCCACATATCTGCTGGCTATCGCTTCAGCTACATCGCTCAGACGTGGCGACACAAATCCAAGATATTGCGGATCGGGTACAAAGATGTCCACGTCCTTACTCATTCGGTGGCGGTAACGAAGCATCAGCACCGTTCCACCGCCAAAAGTGTGGGTGCTGCTTTCGGCGCCGCTAAGAGTGCCGAGGATGCCGCTCAAGCGTTTTTGGCCGTCGTGCAGTGGTTTGCGCAGGTCGGGCCGTTGCGCGGCAATGCCGGTTAGAGTGGCACGTTGGCGTTTGACTTTGCTCATCACAATACCGTGTGCTACCTGGGCGCAGAGCTGGGGCTGGCTCAAGGTGAGCACCTGTTGCCCGCGGCGGCGGGCGTCGTTGTGGGGCGTGCCGGTCATTTGGGCCATTTTTTGACCGCCGCGCCCACCCAGTGCGATCAGATTTACGCCGTGGTCTGCCAGGTCGTAAAGCACCTTGCTGCTGAGTTGGGTGTCGGTACGCAGCACGATGCGGTCGAGGTACTTGACGGGCAGGCGGCGGTCGGCCTGGCCCTCTGGTGTGGTGATGTGCAACACACCGGCCTGAATTTGCAGTTGGCTACCTTGGCGGTCGATGTAGAGGGTGCTCATGCTGTGGCTTTCAACTAGAAGGGGTGGCGGTGCGAGGCGGTGCCGGTTCAAGCGATGTGAAAGTAGTCGGCGCTTGGTATGGCTTCTGCTTGGCCGAGTTGCAGGCTCTGGCTGCGGGCGTCAAGGCGAATGAAGACCACGCGGTCGCTGGCCTGGTCGATGCGGGCACGCATTTGGGCCAGCAGGTCTTGCAGCTCGCCCACGCTCAGCCAGCATTCATAGAACGACTTTTGCCCGCCCAGCGCGTGGTGTTGCACGTCGCGCAAGGCGCATCGGCGGCGCGAGTTTTCGCTGATGTCATAGCCCACAAGGAACAGGTGGCGTGTGTTCATGCCCGGCAGTGTCTGGCGTGCGGGCGCTCGCGCCGCGTTTGGCAAGCTTGCCGATTTGTTTGCCCGGCCAGAGGTACAATTTTCTCTGTGAGTCTGTAGTTGGATTAATATGTCGTATATAAATATTTAACTGGCTTAAAAACCTATAAAGTGCATTTTATGAAAGAAATTAGCCCGCTTCCACTGCCAGTTGCGCGCAGCCTTGCGCGTTTGGGGCAGGCCATGTCTTTGGCGCGGCGGCGCAGGCATTTGTCGCAGCAAGACTTAGCGCAGCGCATCGGCACGACAGTGAACACGGTAAGGCGCCTGGAGGCCGGCTATCCGGGTACAGCGCTGGTGCACCTGGCGCGGGCCATGCAGGTTTTTGGCGAGCTGGCACAACTGGACCAGTTGCTCGACACGCCGCAAGACACCATGGGTTTGGTTTTGATGGATGCGCAACTGCCCCAGCGGGTGCGCAAGCCGCGCTCCACACCAGAGTCTGGGGCGTTTTGATGGCTGCGCGTAATGCGTTCAAAGTGGGTTCGGTGCGCCGGACTTTGGATGTTTTTCTGGGCCAGTCCGAAAACCCGGTGGGCCAGCTCATTTTTGTGAAAGACGGGCAGCGCGAGTTTTCGCAGTTTGCGTACCACCCAGGGTGGTTGTCGCATGCACGCTGCTTTGATGTGTCGCCTGATTTGAGCCGGGTCACGGGCTACCAGTTGTTCAAGCCGCCCACCAGCAATGACAGCTGCTTTTTCGCCGCGCTGGCCGATACAGAGCCCGACGCCTGGGGCCGCCGTGTGATTGCGCGCGCGCATGCCAAAGCACGCGCCAACGATGCAGCCTTGGGGCCACTGACGGAGCTGGATTACCTGGCTGCGGTGGATGATTTCAGCCGCGTAGGCGCGCTGCGTTTGCGCAGCGGGCAGGGGCAGTATCTGCGCAGCGTGGCCGACGGCGAGCGCACCACGCCGGCGTTTTTGGAGTTGGAAAAAATTCTGAGCGCGTCGCGCGCCGTGGAGCTGAGCCAGGAGACGAGCGCAGATTTGGCCTATCTGCAAGGCAAGGCCACGTCCTTGGGGGGCATGCGCCCCAAGTGCACGCTGCAAGATGCCGACGGGGCTTTGTGTTTGGGCAAGTTTCCCAGCGTGGGGGACGCGCGCGCCGTTACCCGCGGCGAGGTGCTGGCCTTGCACTTGGCCCGGTTGGCGGGCATTGACAGCGCAGCGGCGCGCGTGGTGATGGTGCAGGGAGACCCGGTGGCGATCGTCAAGCGCTTTGACCGAACAACTGACCACCAACGCATTCCTTACATCTCGGGCGCCACCTTGCTGCAAGCCCGCCGTGACGACGAGCACGCGTACACCGAAATTGTGGATGTGATGCGCGCCAAGTGCGAAAACTTCACCAGCGACGCCCGGCAGCTGTGGCGCAGGCTGGTGTTCAACCACCTGATCACCAATGTGGACGATCACCTGCAAAACATCGGCTTTTTGTACTGCGGCCACAACCTGTGGCGCTTGTCCCCTGCCTTTGATCTGAACCCGTTTCCAGACAAAGTAGCGGAGTCAAAAACCTGGCTCAGCGAAGACACAGGGCCTATCACGTCTTTGCAGCAATTGATGGCGCAGGCTTTTCGTTTTGAGCTGTCACCTGCGCAGGCGCGCGCGGTGCTGGCAGAAGTGTTGGCAGCCGTGGCGCAATGGAAGGAAGTGGCCACCACGGCCGAAGTGGGTTTGCAGGCCTTTGAACTGGCGGACTTCAGACCTGCGTTTGAGCACGCGGCATTGCAAGAAGCGCATCGCCTTCTGGCCTAAAGCTAAGCCGATAGCGGCCCAAGCCCATAACGGTTTCTTTGCCGATGTGCAGTAGCTCACCCAGCTGCAGCAGGGGCAGCAGTGTTTGTAGTGCGGGGGTTGGGCCATGGAGCGTGGCGCTGCCAATGAGGCCACCCAAGGGCAAATGTTGGCCTTGGGTGCCAGAGTGCCGCTGTATGTCGTGCCACTGCAAGTTGCGCGTGTCTAGCGTGCACGCGGTGGCGCAAGCCAGTGGGTCCAGGTTGCCTGGCGCTTGCCCGGTGGGCGCTTGCTGACTGATTTGGTGCCATTGCAGTTGTCGGCGCAGCAGGGCGCGCACCAGGGTGCTGGCGTCAAGTTGCGTGGGTTTGAACACGGGCTTGCCGTGGTTCTGCAGGCGCAGCGGCGTGTGCCAGCGCAGGGTGATCTGGTCTGTGGCCGGGGCTGGCTTTGTGGTCGTTTCACCAGGCTTGCCCGACAAGTCTGGCGCGGACAGGCCAGGGACAACAGAGGTGTGACTAACTTTTGTGTGCAAGAGCCTGAACAGGCCGGGCTGCATGAGTTCTTTTTCGACGGCGGCGCGCAATATGTGCTCTATCAGGCTGTGGTGCGTCTGCGTACCGGGAAAAATCAGCAGGCTAAAGCCTTGGGTTTGACCTGCGCTCAGCGCGCAGGCGCCAAGCGCTGGGCTGCACCACATAGCGCGGCAGGCCGTCTCTGAACGAGGGGTGTATTGGTTGTGCCGGGGCAGCGGGGTCAAACACCACGCCGTAGGCGCAGCTATTGCGCAGCGGGCAGCCTGTGCATTTTTCTTGGCCCGTGATGCACGCGGCGCGGCGCAAGGCTCTGCCAAAGGCGCCGCGCAAGGTGCTGCCCGCATAGTGGGGCCAGGCCACGGTTTGGGTGGCTTCTAGGGTGACTGCGATATGGGTGATGCTGTGCATGGGCGTTGGCCTTTGTAACCATATCAGGCTGTGGGTCTTACCCACTGCTTGAGGCGCTCGCCCAGCCGTGCGAGGCTGGCACCGGCAACAACCTCGATGTTCAGCGCCTTGGCTAGCCGCAGCTCGGAGTCGCGCAAGGGCCGGTAGGTGGCCAGCATGCCGCGCGTGCCCAGGCCCCCAATACGCCTGCAGTTTTCCGCAAGCTTGTACAGCGTGTCGTTTGCTTTTTGGCTATCCGGGTTGTCCATACGGGCGGTTTTGCATTCAATCGCGAAAGGGGGCTCTGAAAGCTGATCAAACGCAATCAGGGGGGG
>CAMDKE010000112.1 GCA_945901215.1 Comamonas sp. lk | reverse complement strand
TTGGCAATGGTGAGGGACATGGGGTTTTTGGCTGCAAAGTGGGTCACGCACAGGTCCACCATCTCGCCCGCGCCCACAAACAATACTTTCACTTTCGCCAGGTCCTCAAACAACTGGCCAGCCAGCCGCACTGCGGCGGCGGCCATGCTGATGGAGTGGGCGCCGATTTCGGTGGAGCTGCGCACCTCTTTGGCGACCGCAAATGAGCGTTGGAACATTTGCGACAGCGTGCTGCCCAAGGCGCCTGCCGCATCGGCGGCGCGCACCGCGTCTTTGAGCTGGCCCAAAATCTGTGGCTCGCCCAGAACCATGGAATCGAGCCCGCTGGCCACCCGAAATGCGTGGCGCGCGGCTTGGTCGTCGGTCAGGCTGTAGGTGTGCGAGCGCAGCGACTGCACTGACACCCCGCCGGACTTGGCCAGCCAGTCCAGCGTGTGTTCCAGGTGAGAGGCGTCGCCCGCACAGTAAATCTCAGTGCGGTTGCAGGTGGAAACAATGGCAGCCTCGGGCGCTTGCGGCAGCGACTGGCGCAGCCCCTGCAAGTGCGGCTCGATCATGTCCAGGGCGAACGCAAACCGGCCGCGCAGGTCCAGCGGTGCGGTGGTGTGGTTGATTCCGAGTGCCCAGACTGCCATATATCAGCCGGATTATAAAATTGTTGGCACTTCGAAAGTTTCCATGGGCCCACTTGACCTGATCAACCACCTGCTCAACTTTGCGGCACCCGCTGTGTTTATGGGTTTGTTTATGGCCCTGGTGGCGCCCCGGGTGTTGCGCTCGGGCAGCGGTAAAAGCACCTTTGCGGTGCGCGCCGCGGTCAATTCGCTAGCCGGCGTGTCCGCAATGGCTGCCGGACTCTGGTTTTTTGGAAACGACGGCAAGATGGCCAGCTACCTGGTGCTGGTGCTAGCCAGTGCGGCCAGCCAGTTTTGGCTGATGCAGGTTCGCCGGTGAGAGGTCCAGCGGCCGAAGGCCTAGCCATCATGGTAGCGGGCACCGAGCATCTGTCGGCGTTGCAAGCGTTGATCTTTGACCACGGCGCCAACATTTGGAATTACCTGCCCCAAGACGCCATCCAGGAGCACCTGGATGACATCGCCCAGGGTCGCGCCCACGGCGTGCTGGCCTTGCAAGCCGGACACCTTCTGGGCGCGGTGACTTTTGGCCTGAGCACCGACTTTGACCGCTACCTGCCCCCGCAAACACGCGGTACGCCCCAGGGCTATGTGAGCGAAGCCGTGGTGCGGCGCGACCGGGTAGGCCAGGGTTTAGGCACGCGGCTGCTGCGCGAAGCGCTGGCGGCGCTATCAGCCATGGGCGCGCAGGCGGTGTTTATCGACCGGCATGAAGAAAACTTGGCCTCTGCGGGCATGATGCGCCGCGCGGGCTTTGTGGCAATCGACACCTACGACGACCCCCGGCGGCGCCCCAACGGTTCGGGGCGGACTACGGTATGCCGGTTCAGCTTTGGGGCCGAAAGTCGTCCACCCGGTCCGTAATCAGTCCATCGGTACCCAAGTCCATCAGGCGCTGAGCCTCTTTGGGGTCATTCACTGTGTAGCTCAACAAGCGAAAACCGGCCGCTTTGGCCAGGGCGACGGGCTCTGAGCCCCACAGCTCATGGTTGCAAACAATGGCTTGGCATTGCAGCCGGGTGGCGTGGCCCAGCCATTGGGCCCAGGTTTGGCCTTCGAGCGCATGGATCAGCAGACCGCGCGGCAGTTCGGGCTGTGCGGCCAACGCGCCTTCCAGGGCTGTAATGTCAAACGACGTCAACAAGGGCGGCACCGCCGCCGCTTGCCAAAGGTGCGCCGCGTGCTGTGCCACCAAGTCGCCGGTATGGCGCTCGGTGCCCACGGTCGGTTTGATCTCAATATTGAGGAAATAGCCGTTGGCCAGGCAAAAGCGGGCAATTGCCGCCAGTGTGGGCAACGGTTCGCCCGCATAAGCGGCGCTGTGCCAGCTTCCGGCGTCTAGCTGGGATAGCGCTTGCCAAGGGTGGTGGCCCGCCACCAGGTCGGCGCTGGGGGGCAGCGCAGACAGGTCCGTGGTGCGCTCCAGCGTATCGTCGTGCAGCAAAAAGGGTACGTCGTCTTTGCTGAGTTTGACGTCGCACTCAAACATGCGGTAGCCGTGGGACGCGCCTAGGCGAAAGGCAGCCAGGGTGTTCTCGGGCGCCAGGGTGCCCGCGCCTCGGTGGGCGATCCAGCGCGGGTAGGGCCAAGGGGAGGGACGTGCGATGGCGGGGTGTGTGATCATGGAGCTAATTTAACCGCTGACGCGGCAGGCTTCGCCCCACCCGACACTCGTGAATGCTGCACTGCGGTACCATCACCGGCCGCCCTCTGTGGCACCCACCCAACGGACGCGCCGCCACCTAATTCCCCGATGAACGCCCCCACTTCCCTCGCCCACTTGCTGCCTTTGCTCGCACCATCGCATCCGGGCAACGAACGCATTCGCGAGATTCCGTACAACTACACCTCGTTTTCTGACCGAGAGATCGTGATCCGCCTGCTGGGGCAAAAGGCCTGGGAAACGCTGAATGCCCTGCGGGAAGAGCGCCGTACCGGTCGCTCCGCCCGCATGCTGTACGAGGTGCTGGGCGATATTTGGGTGGTGCAGCGCAACCCTTATTTGCAAGACGACCTTCTGGACAACCCCAAGCGCCGGAGCCAATTGGTCGATGCGCTGCAACACCGCCTGGGCGAGGTGGAAAAGCGCCGCACGCCCGACGCCGACGGTGAGCGCGACGCTATGGTGATGGAGCTGCTGGTGGCAGCCCGCAATTCGGTGCAGGCCTTCGATGCCGCTTTTGAAGAAGTGGCCGCCCTGCGCAAAAAATCCCATAGGCTGCTGGGCAAGCTCACTGCCAAGGACAACGTCAAGTTTGACGGCCTCTCCCGCGTAAGCCACGTGACCGACGCCACCGACTGGCGCGTGGAATACCCCTTTGTGGTGCTCACGCCCGACTCGGAAGCAGAAATGGCCGGTCTGGTCAAAGGCTGCATCGATTTGGGCCTGACCATCATTCCGCGCGGCGGCGGCACTGGCTACACCGGCGGTGCGATTCCGCTGACTTGGAAGAGCGCGGTGATCAACACCGAAAAGCTCGAATCCATGACCGAAGTCGAGATGAAGCGCCTGCCAGGGCTGGACGTAGATGTCGCCACGGTCTGGTCTGAGGCCGGTGTGGTCACCCAGCGTGTCGCCGACGCCGCTGAGCGCGGCGGCTTTGTCTTTGCGGTCGACCCCACCTCGGCAGAAGCCAGCTGCATTGGCGGCAATATCGCCATGAACGCCGGGGGCAAAAAAGCCGTGCTCTGGGGCACGGCGCTGGACAACCTGGCGAGCTGGCGCATGGTCACACCCCAGGCCGAGTGGCTGGAAGTGACCCGCGTCAACCACAACATGGGCAAGATCCACGACGCCGATGTAGCCAGCTTTGAGCTGCAGTATTTCAAGGCCGACGGCAAAACCAAGTTGCGCACCGAGCGCCTGGACATTCCCGGCAAGACCTTTCGCAAGGAGGGCCTGGGCAAGGACGTGACAGACAAGTTCCTCAGCGGCCTGCCCGGCATCCAGAAAGAAGGCTGCGACGGCCTGATCACCAGCGCGCGCTGGGTGTTGCACCGCATGCCCGCGCACACCCGCACCGTGGTGCTGGAGTTTTTTGGCCACGCGCGGGACGCGGTGCCCAGCATTGTGGAGATCAAGGACTTCATGTTTGCCGAGCAAAAACGCTCGGGCGTGGTGTTGGCCGGCTTGGAACATCTGGACGACCGCTATTTGAAAGCCGTGGGCTACGCCACCAAATCCAAACGCGGGGGCCTGCCAAAAATGGCACTGTTTGGCGACATTGCCGGGGACGACGCCGACGCTGTGGCGCGCGCCACTTCTGAGGTGGTGCGCATTGCCAATTCGCGCAATGGCGAAGGGTTTATCGCCATCAGCCCCGAGGCGCGCAAGAAGTTTTGGCTGGACCGTAAAAAGACGGCGGCGATTAGCAAACACACCAACGCTTTCAAGATTAACGAGGACGTAGTTATTCCGCTGCCGCGCATGGCCGAATACACCGACGGCATCGAGCACATCAACATCGAGCTGAGCCTGCGCAACAAATTGGCGCTGTGCGACGCGCTGCAGGCGTTCTTGACCCAGAGCAACTTGCCCATGGGCAAGGTGGACGACGCGATGGATACCCCTTCTGTCGAACTGATTCAAGAGCGCGTGGCCCAGGCTGTGGCCTTGGTGGTCGAGGTCCGCGCCCAGTGGCAAGACTGGTTAGACAAGGTGGACGCCCAGTTTGCCCAGTTGCAAGACCACAGCCTGCGCGCGAGCTGGAAAACCCAGTTACGCGAGCCGCTGCAGGGCATATTTACCGGCGGCGCCTTTGCCGCCATCCTTGCTGAGTGCACCGCCATTCACAAACGCGTGCTCAAGGGACGCGTCTGGGTGGCGCTGCACATGCATGCTGGTGATGGCAATGTGCACACCAATATTCCGGTGAACAGCGACGACTACGACATGCTGCAAGCCGCGCACGGTGCGGTCAAACGCATCATGGCGCTGGCCCGCAGTCTAGACGGTGTGATCTCGGGCGAGCACGGCATTGGCATTACCAAGCTGGAGTTTTTGAGCGACGCCGAGTTGCAGCCTTTTACCGATTACAAGGCGCGCGTTGACCCCGAAGGACGGTTTAACAAGGGCAAGCTGCTGCGCCAGCCATCGATGGCGGTGCAAACCGCCGAACGCAGTGCGGGAACCCAATCCCACACCTACGCCGATTTGACCAACGCGTACACGCCCTCATTCGGGCTGATGGGCCACGAGTCGCTCATCATGCAACAAAGCGACATAGGTGCAATTGCCGACTCCATCAAAGACTGCCTGCGCTGCGGCAAGTGCAAACCGGTATGTGCCACCCACGTGCCGCGCGCCAATTTACTGTATAGCCCGCGCGACAAGATACTCGCCACCTCCCTGCTGGTGGAGGCCTTTTTGTACGAGGAGCAAACCCGCCGGGGCGTGTCCATCAAGCACTGGCAGGAGTTTGAAGACGTGGCCGACCACTGCACCGTGTGCCACAAGTGCGCCAGTCCCTGCCCGGTAAAGATCGACTTTGGCGACGTCACCATGAACATGCGCAACCTGCTGCGCAAAATGGGCCAAAAGAGCTTTCGCCCCGGAAATGCGGCGGCCATGTTCTTTTTGAACGCCACCAACCCCGAGACCATCAAAATTGCCCGCGCGGCTATGGTGGGTGTGGGCTTCAAGGCCCAGCGCCTGGCCAATGACGTGCTGCGCGTGTTCGCCAAGGCGCAGACCGCCAGGCCTCCGGCCTCGGTGGGTGCTCCGCCCCTCAAAGAACAAATCATCCACTTCATCAACAAGAAGATGCCCGGCGGCCTGCCCAAAAAAACGGCTCGCGCGCTGCTGGACATTGAAGATGCGGACTACGTGCCCATCATCCGCAACCCGCAAACCACCACGTCCGAGACAGAGGCGGTGTTTTACTTTCCCGGCTGCGGCTCCGAACGCCTGTTTAGCCAGGTGGGCCTCGCAACCCAGGCCATGTTGTGGCACGCCGGGGTGCAAACCGTGCTGCCGCCGGGCTATTTGTGCTGCGGCTACCCTCAGCGCGGTAGTGGCCAGTTTGATAAGGCCGACAAAATCATCACCGACAACCGGGTGCTGTTCCACCGCGTGGCCAACACGCTGAACTACCTGGACATCAAAACCGTGGTGGTGAGCTGCGGCACCTGCTACGACCAGCTGCAGGGCTACGAGTTTGACAAGATTTTCCCGGGCTGCCGCATCATCGACATCCATGAATACCTTTTGGAAAAGGGCATCACCCTGGTGCCCCAGGGCGGCGCCGGTGCTGGCTACCTCTACCACGACCCCTGCCACAGCCCCATGAAGCTGCAAGATCCGATGAAAACCGTCAAGGCCTTGGTGGGCGATGCGGTGCTCAAGAACGATCGCTGCTGCGGCGAATCCGGCACCCTGGGCGTGACCCGGCCCGACATTGCCACGCAAATCCGCTTCCGCAAGGAAGAAGAACTGCGCAAGGGCGAGGCCGGTCTGGCGGTTTTGACCGGTGCCGCACCGGGCGCGCCTACGGTCACCAAAATCCTGACCAGCTGCCCGAGCTGCCTGCAAGGCCTAAGCCGCTATGGCAACGACCTGAACAACGGCTTGCTGGAGGCCGACTACATCGTGGTTGAGATGGCCAACCAGATTTTGGGCAAGGATTGGCTGCCGCACTATGTGCAAATTGCCAATGCCGGCGGCATTGAGCGCGTGCTGGTGTAGGCTCGCCCGTTAACCAAACTAAAAAGCTCACCATGGCCGGACTGAAAAAAAATTCACCTACCCCCCAAGATATCACCGTGCACAGCCAGTCGCGCATGCTTGAAATCAGCTTTTCTGACGGCGCGAGTTTTCGTATTCCATTTGAGCTGATGCGCGTGTATTCGCCCTCGGCCGAGGTGCAGGGACATGGCCCCGGCCAAGAGGTCTTGCAAACGGGCAAACGCCTGGTCGAGCTCGCCGGGCTGGAGCCCGTGGGCAACTACGCGGTGCAACCGGCTTTCTCCGATGGCCATGACACCGGCATCTTTTCCTGGGATTACCTGTATTTTTTGGGCTCCCAGCAAGACGCCTTGTGGAAGGAATACGAGCAAAAACTGCTGGCCGCCGGGCGCGGGCGCGACGCGCCCATGCCCGCGCCACCGGCCCAGGGCTGCGCCAGCCACTGATGTTTCAACGCAATGTCTTTCGACCATAGGCCATGACCCAAACCCACTTTGGTTTCCAGTCGGTCGACGAAGCCGAAAAAGCGCGCCATGTGCGCAGCGTGTTTGACTCGGTCGCCCCCAAATACGACCTCATGAACGATCTGATGTCCGGCGGCCTGCATCGGGCTTGGAAGGCGTACACCCTGATGGTCGCCAACCTGCGGACAGGCCAAAAAGCCCTGGACATTGCGGGCGGCACTGGCGACCTGGCTCTGGCCTTTTCCAAAAAAGTGGGTAAAAGCGGCCAGGTGGTGCACACCGACATCAATGAAGCGATGCTCAGCACCGGGCGCAACAGGCTGATTGACCTGGGCGTGCTGCTGCCCACCGTGGTGTGCGATGCCGAAAAACTACCGTTTCCCGATGCTTATTTTGACCTGGTCAGCGTGGCATTTGGTCTGCGCAATATGACGCACAAGGACGCCGCACTGGCCGAAATGTGCCGCGTGCTCAAGCCCGCAGGCAAATTACTGGTGCTCGAATTCTCCAAAGTGGCGCCGCCTCTGGAGAAACTTTATGACTGGTATTCCTTCAAAGTTTTGCCGACCTTGGGCAAGTTGGTAGCGGGTGACGACGCCAGTTACCGCTACCTGGCCGAGTCGATCCGCATGCACCCGAGCCAGAAAGAACTTAAAACCATGATGCACAAAGGTGGTTTTGGCCATGTGGACTTCCACAACCTCACCGGCGGTATTGCGGCTTTGCATGTTGGAATCAAGTGTTGAGTGGTGTAACAAACCTTGCAGCGCGGGGTTTCGCCCGCATATGGAGCCGGTGGTACGACAGTCCATCGCAAAACTATTTTGAGGAACAGGTATGAAATTACTAAGTGTGTTTTTCGCAGCCGTGCTACTGGTGGCCGGAGTTAATGCCGAGGCCGCGCGTATTGGCGGCGGTAAATCTATGGGTAAGCAATCGGGCAATGTGACGCAGCGTGAAGCAGCGCCGGCACAAAGTGCGGGTAACGCCGCTGCCCGCCCGGCTAATGCCGCTGCGCCCGCCGCTCCACGGCGCCCCTGGGGTGCCATGCTTGGCGGCTTGGCCGCGGGCTTGGGGTTGGCTTGGTTGGCGCATTCCTTGGGCATGGGCGAGGGCTTTGGGCAGATTTTGATGTTCGCGCTCTTAGCGATGGGCGTTTTCATGGCCGTTCGCTACTTTATGCGCAAGCGCAGCGGTGGCGGCAGTCCATATGCTTTTCAAGGGGCTGACTCCACGTCCACCCCCACGTCGCAACCCTACCGGCCGGAAAATGTGGGCAACGATGCGTCAGCCCGGCCTTGGGAGCAGCCTGCCACCGGTTTTTCAAGTTCACCTGGCGCCTCGGGTTCCATGATCGGATCATCGCTGCTTGGCTCGCAAACCTGGGGCGTGCCCGCCGGTTTC
>CAMDKE010000111.1 GCA_945901215.1 Comamonas sp. lk | reverse complement strand
TCGGGTGACGCGCCACTCCGATCTGGCGGTTGACGAGGACGATGTGCAAAACCTGCGTACGGCACTGCGCCAGGGTTTGGTGCACCGCCATTACGGCGAGGCGGTGCGCTTGGAGGTGTCATCGGGGTGCACGGAGCACCTGGCCCATTTTTTACTCAAGCAATTTGATTTGCCCGCCATGGCGCTCTACCGAGTGCCGGGGCCGGTGAATTTGGTGCGGTTGACCCAGATGATCGATTCCCTGGATCGCCCCGACTTGTGTTTCAAGCCCTACAAGCCCCGCCTCTCTGTGCAAATGGACGTGTCGCGCAATATTTTTGAGCAGTTACGGCAAGCCGACATCGTCTTTCACCAGCCCTTTGAAAGCTTTGAGGGGGTGCTGGCCTTTTTGCGCGCCGCCGTCAATGACCCAAACGTATTGGCCATTAAGCAAACCATTTACCGCGCCGGGGCTGATTCGACCATGATGGACCTGCTGCGCGAGGCGGTGCGCAAGCGCAAAGAGGTGACTGTGGTCGTCGAGCTCAAGGCGCGTTTTGATGAAGAGGCCAATATCAACTGGGCCGAGATGCTGGAGTCGATTGGCGCGCAGGTGGTGTACGGGGTGGTTGGGCTCAAAACGCACGCAAAAATGCTGCTGGTGACGCGCCGTGAGGGCCGGAACCTGCGGCGCTACGGGCACCTGTCCACTGGCAATTACAACGCCCGCACGGCGCGCTTGTATACCGACATAAGCCATCTAACGGCCGATCCGGCTTTAACCACCGACATGGAGCATGTGTTTGTGCATTTGGCTAGCCAAAGCAAGTTGCCGCACCTAAAAAAACTGTGGTTAGCCCCCTTTTTTCTGCACAAAAACCTGATTCAAAAAATCCGCAGCCTGGGCTTAGCTGCTGCCCAGGGGCAGTCCACGCGCATGGTGTTGAAAATGAATTCGCTGACTGACCTGGGGCTGATCAACGCCCTGATGGAGGCTGGACAGCAAGGGGTTCCAATCGATTTGATCGTGCGTGGCGCCTGCATGCTGCCAGCGCAATTGCCCGGCGTTAGCGACAACATTCGCGTGCGCTCCATCATCGGGCGATTCTTGGAACATTCGCGGGTTTTCTATTTTCGCCAGGGGGCCGTTGATGAGCTGTACTTGTCAAGCGCCGACTGGATGAACCGCAATATGGTGCGCCGGGTGGAGCTGGCGTGGCCGGTGACCGACCCGGTGCAGCGCCAGCGCCTGGTTGATGAATGTGTACTGGCCTATTTGCATGACAGCGCGGACGCCTGGGACATGCAGTCCGACGGCAGCTATTGCTTGGTGCAGAGCCCCTCGGGTCAGGTCGGTGCGGGTGCACAGGCGGCATTGATGGGGCGCTACGGTTCGCCATCCTCCAACCTCGCAAAAGGCTAGAAACATGGACCTTGTTTTATGGCGGCACGCTGAAGCTATCGACCTTGAGTTGGTGGGAGACGATATGTTGCGCACCTTGTCGCCGCGCGGCGACAAACAGGCCCGGCGCATGGGCGCCTGGTTGGACCGGCATCTGCCGAGTGGAACCAAGGTATTTGCCAGCCCTGCGCTGCGCGCCGACCATACGGCGCGTGCCTTGGACCGTAAGTACAAGACCAGCGCTGCGTTGGCGCCCTTGGCCAATGCGCAGGATTTGCTGGGGTTGGTGCATTGGCCGCACGCCAATGGCTGCGTGTTGGTGGTGGGCCATCAGCCTACCCTGGGGCAAGTTATCGCGCAAGTACTCGGGTTCCCAGAGCAGGCTTGCGCCATCCGCAAAGGCTCGGTCTGGTGGCTGCGCTATCGGGAGCGCGAACGCGAGCTCGAAGGCGAAACAGTGGTCGTCAGCGTCCAATCTGCCGACCTGCTGTAGCTCACTAAGACTTCAGGGGCCGCCCGGTCTTCAGGCTGGGGACGGCGGCAATAGCGGCCAAAAACGCCGCGTCTGGCAATGCTGCCAAGGCCTTGATGCCAGCGCGAATGAGTTCGGTTTTTTTGACCGTGGCTTTGAGTTCTGTTGCACGCAGCTTGAGTGCATCCAAAACCATGTACTCGGCCTTGGGAATGGTGACGCTGTCGCGGACCATTTTGGGTTTCTTGTCCTTCGTCGGTTTGCTGGCAGTTGCAACCACAGTTGCTTTTCCTTTAGCAGCCTTGGTGGTTGCCGGTTCTGTAGCGGCTTTGGAGGGCGCTGCGGTTGTGGTGGTTGCAGCGACGGCACGTGCGGAAGGTGCTTTTGCACGGGGTGGGGATTTTCGGGGCGTTGTCTTTTTTGCTACCGTGCTACGCGGTCTTGCAGGTTTTGCTGCTGCTGGGGTGGTTTGGGTTGTCATGGTGGTTTCCTATGCAGGCCGTTAGTAAAAAAACGGTGCATATAGTTTATATCGTTTTAGCTTACTTTCAACACCCTGTCTGCGGCACCGCCGGCATTGCCAAACCGGCGCTAACTCAGGACTCGGAAAACTCCATGGGCCAGGGCGTTTTTTGCCATGCGGACGCCTCTTCACGCAGCAAATACGCCGATTGCGGGTAGTCATGGGTCCAGCCTTTGGCGCATTGGACGCGCAGATGCGCCAAACCCTGCGGGCCTTGTGATAAGTGGTGGAGGTGCAGACCGCTGAGGTCAGGATCGCGCCGGGCATGGCACAAAATCACGGCCAGACGCAGGGCGATCAGTTGCGTGCGGAAATAATCGTTGGACAGTTCGGCTTCGAGTTTGCGCAACTTGCCCCGGTGACCCAGCACCAGCAAGCTCAGGCGGTGCAATTCGGCTAAGGAAAAACCCATGGCGTCCGCGTTGTCCAGCACATAGGCGCCGTGCTTGTGGTAATCGCTGTGAGAAATATGGCTTCCTATCTCATGTAACTCTGCGGCCCAGGTCAGCTTTCGCAGGCTTCGCATCCAATCCTCATTGGCGTCGTCAAGCGGCTTATCTGCCATTTGGGACAAAAGGTTGGTGGCGACCCTTCCAACCCGTGCGCCGTGGGTGCGGTCGGCTCCGAATTTGGTGGCTAGGCGGTTGACGGTCTTGACACGCAGGTCGCTATTGCCGTCGGTGGAGCCACGCAACTCGCACAACAAGCCGTGCCGCAAGCCGCCACTGGTCGGGTGCAACTTGTCAATACGCAGCAAACTGAACAGGGCGCGGGTGATGCTCAAACCACCGCTGATGACGGCCTTGCGGTCTTCGCGGATGCCCGCGAGCTTGAGGCGATCGAGACTTTGGGCGCTGATGAGCTTATCGAGCAACCAATCCAAACCCTCTTGGGTGATGGCGCCGCTGGGCCAACCTGCGGCAAGCAGGGCGTCGCTGACCGCTCCTACGGTGCCGGCTGAGCCATAGGCAATGTCCCAATTGGCGGGCTGGTACGCGTCGATCGCCTCGTCCAAAACGGCTTTGGCCGCGATTTCGGCAATTTCAAATGATTTGCGCGTGAGCTGGCCGTCGAAAAAATAGCGCGAAGACCAGGCTATGCTACCCACGCGAAACGACTCCATGACGCGCGGCTTGTAGCCCTGGCCCAAAATCAGCTCTGTAGACCGCCCACCGATGTCGATGACCAGTCGGCGCTCATCGGCCGGCGCCAGCGTATGTGCGACGCCCTGGAATATCAGCCGTGCTTCTTCGCGGCCGGAGATCACGTCGATGGGGAAGCCTAGGGCCTGCGTGGCGCGGGCCAAAAAAACATCCCGATTTCGCGCTTCACGCAGCGTTTGGGTAGCCACAGCGCGTACGGTGTTGGGTCTAAACCCGGCCAAGCGCTCACCAAAACGCGCCAGGCAATCCCAACCGCTTTGCATGGCAGATGCCGTGAGGTTGCGTTCACTGTCCAAGCCCGCGCCTTGGCGAACGGTTTCTTTGATGTAGTCGGTACGTTGAAACTCGCCGTGGTCCAGGACGCCTATCTCCAGGCGAAAGCTGTTGGAACCCAAGTCGATGGCAGCGAGGCGGTTTTCAGAGGTCATTTGGGAAACGATTTATACAATTTTGGCATGCAAAGGATAGCACCAGATCCCTGCAGCTTTGCGTCATGTTGCAGCGCACAAGAAAAAGCCCAGCCAAAGCTGGGCTTGGGGCCAGGCACGCCACTAGGGCGCAGACTTACTTTTTAGCCGGTGTCATCACCGCATCAACGATGTGGATCACTCCGTTGGTCGCCACGATGTCCGCTTGAACCACTGCGGCGTTTTCTACCGTGACAAAGTCACCGGCTTTGGACAAGGCCAGGGAGTCGCCGTTGAGCGCTTTGACCGTGCTGTTTTTCACGTCTTTTGCCATCGCGACGCTAGGAACCACGTGGTAGGTGAGCAGATCTTTGAGCTTCGCAGGGTGCTTGGCGAGGTCTTCCATCGTGGCGGGCTTGACTGCTTTGAAGGCGTCGTTGTTGGGCGCAAATACCGTAAAGGCGCCCGGTGCTTGCAGTGCGGCGGTCAATCCGGCAGATGCAATGAGACCGTTGAGGGTGCTCAGTGACGGCGTTTTCGCGATGGTGTCAGCCACGCTAATGGGTTTTTCCACTGTCGCGCAGGCTGAAAGAAGCGTTGCCACAGCAACAAACACGGTGGCGCGGCGCGCGATGTCAAAGGCTTTGGATGTGAACATGCGGTGAATCTCCAGTTTAGAAAACGTCGACGATAAGACTGTTAAATGACATTAATGTGACAATGGTGCCGGATTTCCTGCTGGAATACCTAATTCGAAGGAGTTTTGAAACACAGTGGCGGTGCGTCATCGTTCTGTCACAAATAGTTCTTACATTGTCGTAGTGTCCTCAACCAATCGAAAAGGTTTTCCATGAAATTCGCAGTCCATTATTCGGTCCTTGCGACCGCGGTCGCATCGGTTTTGTCGTTCGGTTCTGCCTATGCGCAAGAAATCACTGGTGCTGGCGCCAGTTTCCCCGCCCCTATCTATTCCAAGTGGGCGTCGGATTACAACAAAGCAACAGGCGTGAAGGTTAATTACCAGTCCATCGGGTCGGGCGGTGGCATCAAGCAGATTGACTCCAAGACGGTGGACTTTGGTGCATCTGACATGCCCCAAACGGACGAAGTCCTCAAATCCAAAGGTCAGGTTCAATTTCCTGCAGTGATTGGCGGAACCGTTCCCGTGATCAATGTGAAGGGTATCGCTCCGGGTCAAATGAAACTGGACGGCCAGGTTCTGGGTGACATTTTCCTGGGCAAGATTACCCGTTGGGACGACCCGGCGCTTAAGGCGCTCAATCCCGGATTGCCATTGCCTGACGCCGCCATTGCG
The DNA here is from genome assembly GCA_945901215.1 of Comamonas sp. lk. Taxonomy (GTDB): domain Bacteria; phylum Pseudomonadota; class Gammaproteobacteria; order Burkholderiales; family Burkholderiaceae_C; genus Allorhodoferax. The sequence goes on along the minus strand of CAMDKE010000111.1, from coordinate 3,017 downwards.
CCAGTTCGCCGTGCTGACGGGTCTGGCACCACCTTCAATTTCACCAATTACCTCAGCCGCGTCCATCCCGAGTGGAAGGCAAAAGTGGGTGAGGGCACCGCAGTGAACTGGCCTGTGGGCGCTGGTGGCAAGGGCAATGAGGGTGTTTCCGCATTCGTGAATCGCTTGCCCAATTCCATCGGGTATGTCGAGTATTCGTACGTGAAACAAAACAAGATGAGCTACACCTTGTTGAAAAACCGGGAGGGTGTGTTCGTGGCTCCGGATGACGATGCATTCAAGGCCGCCGCCGCCGGTGCAGATTGGAATAAATCTTTCTACCAACTGATCACAGACCAGCCTGGAAAAAACACCTGGCCTATTTCCACTGCGACCTTCATTTTGATGCATGCCAAGCAGGACAAACCTGCTAATGCAACAGAAGTGCTGAAGTTTTTCAACTGGGCTTTTGCTAATGGCGGTAAAGCGGCTTCTGATCTGGACTACGTTCCCATGCCTGCAGACGTGATTGCCACGATCCAAAAGTCTTGGGGCGAAATCAAGGATCCGGCTGGTAAAGCGGTCTCCTTCAAGTAACAACGGCCTTTTGTTGCAAACCCCAGCCAGCGCGAGTTTCGCGATGGCTGGGACATCGCCTAACTAACCAAAGAGCGTTCAATGACCCTAGCGCCCCCCAGCAAACGTGCTCGCAGCGGACCTGCGGCCGACAAAATTTTCGGTTGGGTTGCCAAAAGCTGCGCTTTGTTGACGCTCGCTTTGCTGATAGCGATCCTGACCTCGCTGACCATCAATGCATGGCCCGCGATCGACAAATACGGATTTTCGTTTCTAACCAGCACGGTCTGGGATCCGGTTCAAGAAGAGTTTGGCGGCTTTGTCATGATTTATGGCACGCTGGCAACGTCTTTTATTGCCTTGTTGATTGCAGTTCCCGTGAGTTTTGGGATTGCACTTTTTCTGACGGAACTGTCGCCCTCTTGGCTTAAGCGCCCGTTGGGTACCGCCATTGAGCTGCTGGCGGCTGTGCCCTCTATTGTTTACGGTATGTGGGGCTTGTTGGTATTTGGTCCGGTCTTGGCAGAGTATGTGCAGGCGCCGTTGCAAAAAGCGTTTGCAGGGGTACCGTTTCTGGGTGCACTGGTTTCGGGCCCTCCGGTGGGCATTGGCATATTGTCGGCCGGGATTATTTTGGCAATCATGATCATCCCTTTCATCGCGGCGGTGATGCGCGATGTGTTTGAGGTGACGCCAGCTTTGCTCAAAGAATCCGCCTACGGATTGGGTGCCACCACCTGGGAGGTAGTTTCCAAAGTGGTTTTGCCTTACACCAAGACGGGTGTGATTGGCGGCATCATGCTCGGCTTGGGCCGTGCTATTGGTGAGACCATGGCAGTTACCTTTGTCATTGGCAACTTCAACCAGCTCGATTCGATCAGCCTGTTTCAAGCCGCCAACAGCATTACATCGGCGCTGGCCAATGAGTTTGCCGAGGCGGGCGAGGGCTTGCACCAGGCGGCTCTGATGTACTTGGGGCTGGTGCTGTTCTTCATTACCTTTGTCATCTTGACCCTGTCAAAACTGTTGCTCTCGCAGTTGCGCAAAGGCGAAGGAGCAAAAACATGATGTCACCTGCCCTGCGAAAGTCGCGCGCTGCCAAATTTGCGCAGCGCAATCTGGTCAACCATATCGCCACTGCGCTGGCTCTGGCAGCCATGGCATTTGGCCTGTTTTGGTTGTTTTGGATTTTGATAGAGACGGTGCGCCTGGGAATCGGAGGTCTGAGTTTGGCAACGCTCACAGAGATGACGCCTCCACCCAATGAAGAGGGTGGTCTGGCCAATGCCATTTATGGCTCGGCGCTGATGGTGGGCTTGGCCACACTGGTGGGAACGCCCATCGGTGTGATGGCTGGGATTTACCTGGCCGAGTTCGACAAGACCGGTTGGATTGCCAATGTGGTTCGCTTTGTCAACGACATTTTGCTTTCTGCCCCGTCCATTGTTATAGGCCTGTTTGTGTACGCGATTGCGGTCAATCCGTTCAAGACATTTTCTGCGGCCGCTGGCGTCTTTGCCCTTGCGTTGATCGTGATTCCGGTGGTGATTCGTACCACCGAAAACATGTTGCATCTGGTGCCCGCAGGCTTGCGGGAAGCGGCCTATGCACTGGGCGCGCCCAAGTGGAAGGTGATTTTGAGTATCACGCTAAAGGCGGCGCGCGCTGGTGTGATTACCGGAGTCTTGTTGGCAGTGGCACGTATTGCGGGCGAAACAGCGCCGCTGTTGTTTACGGCCCTGAGCAACCAGTTCTGGACTTCGACCCTGGATCAGCCCATGGCGAGCCTCCCGGTGACGATCTTCAAGTTCGCCATGAGCCCATATGAGAACTGGCAAAAACTGGCCTGGGCCGGTGTGTTCTTGATCACCTTGGCTGTGCTGGCGCTCAATATTGCCGCCCGTGTACTGACCCGCAACAAAAACTAGGGCACCGCCTTAGCCCATTTCTAGGAAAAAGTATCCCCATGCTTAAAACTGATACCGGCCCCACATCGACCAAGATTGCCGTAAAGAAACTGAATTTTTACTATGGCAAGTTCCATGCGCTAAAAAACATCAATCTGGAAATCCCTGCAGGCAAAGTGACGGCCTTCATTGGCCCCTCGGGCTGCGGAAAGTCGACTTTGCTGCGGGTGTTTAACCGCATGTTTGAGCTCTATCCCGAGCAGCGGGCCGAGGGCCAAATATTGCTCGACGGCGAAGACTTGCTCACCAGCAAAGAAGATGTAGCTTTGCTGCGTGCCAAGGTGGGCATGGTATTTCAAAAGCCCACGCCGTTTCCGATGTCTATTTTTGACAACATTGCTTTCGGCGTGAAATTATTTGAGGACCTCAATGCCACCGACATGGAAGAGCGCGTTGAATGGGCGTTGCGCAAGTCGGCGCTATGGGGAGAGGTAAAAGACAAGCTCAACCAAAACGGTTCGAGCCTATCAGGTGGGCAACAGCAGCGTTTGTGCA
>CAMDKE010000110.1 GCA_945901215.1 Comamonas sp. lk | reverse complement strand
GGTCGCTCTAGCGGAGCCAACAGAGCAGCCAATGCATCGACCAAAAGCGCTTTGAGCTCTTGTGGCGTTTGGGCTTGGGTTTCTTTGGCCGTGCGGCGCAGTTCACGGATCAGAAAGTCGGTGGCCGATACGCCGGTATCGGCCATAAGCAAGGCGCTTTCCAGGTCTTCAAACAAGGCCTCGTCGATGCGTTTGCCACCAAACACCGATGAAATGCCCGCGGCTGTCTTGCCCAATCCGGCTTTGAGCCGGGCCAGCCAGCCTTGGCGGTTGGATGCCTCGGGCTGAGTCGTTTGCGTAGTTTCGCTCGAGGCGGCTTTTGGCTGGGCGGGGACGAGGGGGTTATCAGCGCTTTGGGCAGGGGATTTTTTTTTGAAAAAGCTGAACATGGTGGTCGTTCTTAGAATGCAGCATTCTATGAAACACATTTTCGTTCCAGAGCCAAAGCGCATGCGCATTTTTTCCGATCGTGCTGCAATGGTGCGGTGGGCAGTTTGGTTTCTGCTGGGCTTATGGGTGCTTCACGGCACCGGCGCGCTGGCTGCGGGGCAAAGCGTCGAGCGGTTCACCTTGTCTAACGGTATGACGCTGATCGTCAAGCCCGACCACCGGGCCCCGACAGCGGTGCACATGCTGTGGGTGCGCGTGGGTGCTGTGGACGAGGTCGATGGCACCTCGGGCGTGGCACACCTGCTGGAGCACATGATGTTTAAGGGCACCTCCAGCGTCAAGCCAGGAGATTTTTCGCGCCGTGTGGCAGCTTTGGGCGGTCGGGAAAACGCGTTCACCGGCAAGGACTATACGGGCTATTACCAGCAGATTCCGGCAGATCGGCTGGCCCAGGTCATGCAGCTAGAGGCAGACCGTTTTACCCATAACCAGTGGAGCGATGAAGAGTTCCGCAAGGAACTGGAGGTGGTGAAGGAAGAACGCCGCATGCGCACCGAGGACAACCCGCATGCCCGCTTGTTTGAGGCGATGAACGCGATGACCTACCAGGCCCACGCCTACCGCCGCCCGGTGGTGGGTTGGATGAGCGATTTGGAGTCGATGGAGCCCGATGACGCCCGGGAGTTCTACCGTCGCTGGTACATACCAGCGAATGCCGCCGTGGTAGTGGCTGGGGACGTAGACCCCAAAGCGGTGTTTGCACTGGCCCAGCAGTATTACGGTCCGATAGCCGCCGCTCCCTTGCCCCCGCGCAAGCCGCGCCTCGAGCCTAGCCAAAATGGCTTGCGCAGGCTCGAGTTCAAGGCCCCGGCGGAGCAGGCCTACGTGGCGCTGGCGTTCAAGGTCCCGGGTATTCGATCCGATCCGACGACTGGGGTTTTGTGGGCTGGAGCAAGCCAGGATGCACTGGCACTGACGGTGTTGGCTGCCGTACTCGATGGTTACGAGGGTGCGCGTTTGGACCGCGCGCTCACGCAGCCGCAAGACCGCGTGGCCGACAACGCTGGCGCCCACTACGGCGCCACGGCGCGCGGGCCGGTGACATTTATGCTTTCAGGCGTGCCAGCGCAGGGTAAAAGCGCAGCCGATGTGGAGGCCGCTTTACGCGCCGAGGTCCAGCGCGTGGCTGCCAATGGGGTCAGTCCGGCCGAGCTTGAGCGGGTGATTAACCAATGGAGTGCCTCTGCCGTCTACCAGCAAGACAGTGTGTTTAACCAGGCACGCATGCTCGGTGCCAATTGGACCACTGGCTTGCCGACGGATTTTGATGAACAACTGCTAGAGCGCCTTCGCACCGTGACACCGGCCCAGGTTCAAGCGGTGGCAAGCCGGTATTTTGGCAACGACGCATTGACCGTAGCCACCTTGATACCCCAACCGCTCGACCCTTTGCGCAGGCCGCGCGCGGCTTTGCCAGGAGTGCGGCATTGATCGCGGGCTTGTTCGAGCGTGTTGGCGCTTCGTGTGGCTTGCGGGCGGCCGCATGGTTTCTGATCGGTGTGTTGTGGGCCGGCCCCAGTGCATGGGCGGCCCTGCCCATTGCGCATTGGAAGCACGCAACGGGTGCGCAGGTGTACCTGGTACAAAGCCCAGGCATTGCCATGGTGGATGTGCAGCTGGACTTTGACGCGGGTGAGCGCCGCAGCCCGATCGGCCAGACGGGTTTGGCCGGCGCCATGGCCGCAGCCACCAGAGGCGGCGTTCGTGCCAACGGCGCACAGGCCGCTCTGGACGAAAACGAACTCGGTCAGGCCTGGGCCGATCTGGGCGCCATTTTTTCTGCGAGTGCGGGCATGGACCGGTTGACTTTTTCCCTGCGCAGTCTCAGCCGCTCCGAGTTGCTGGCGTCGGCTGCTGGGCTCGCAGCGCGCCAAATGGGCGAGCCCGTTTTGGCACAAACGCTGTGGCTGCGTGACCAGCAAAAAATGATTGCCTCCATTCGGGAAAGCAACACGCGACCGGCAGCGTTGGCGGCACGCGCCTTTGCCTCCGCTGTATTTGGTAGCCACCCCTATGGCCGGCAGGCGACCGAGGCCGACGTGCTTGCTATTCAGAGTACTGATTTGCAGGCGCTGCATGCCCGCTTGGTGCGCGCCTGCTACGCCCGAGTCAGCATCGTTGGGGCCGTGGACCGGGCGCAAGCCGACGCCTTGGTAAACACGCTCTTGTCGCGCATGCCGCAGCAAAACTGCCCTGTGCTGTCCGAGGTCGAGCAGGTGAGCGCGCTAGCGCAGGCGTCGCAACAAAACATCGCCTTTGACGCGGCCCAAGCGCAAGTCTTGGTCGGGCAACCAGGCATCAAACGCGATTCGCCCGACTTTTTTGCGCTGCTGGTGGGTAACCACATTTTGGGCGGCGGCGGATTTACCTCGCGCCTGACCGAGGAGGTACGCGAAAAGCGGGGTTTGACCTATGGGGTTTCCAGCGGATTTGCACCGGGCTTGCATGCGGGAGCCTTCACGGTTTCGCTGCAAACACGGCCCGATCAGGCCCCGCAGGCGCTGGAGCTGGTGCGCGAAGTGTTGCAGCGTTTTGTAGACGGCGGGCCTACGGTGGCGGAGTTGCAAGCGGCAAAAGACAACCTGATAGGCGGGTTTGCGCTGCGCATTGACAGCAACCGCAAGCTGCTCGACAACGTAGCCAATATCGCTTGGAATGGTTTGCCGCTGGACTATCTCGATACCTGGACGGCGCAAGTGCAGGCACTTACGGTGGATGACATTCGTGCCGCTTTTGCGCGCACTTTGCAAGTCCAAACCATGGCCACCGTGGTGCTCGGTGCCAAATAGGCAGTGCCATGAGCAAAGCCTTTACCAAAGAAAACGAGGATGCACAGGACGATGAGCTTGCGCTGCCAACACTGCCCGCCGGTGGAAAAAACTACATCACCCCTGCAGGCTATATGGCACTGCGCAGCGAGTTGCTTGACCTCATGGATGGTGAACGTCCCAAGGTGGTAGAAGCCGTGCACTGGGCCGCGCGCAATGGCGACCGGTCGGAAAACGGGGACTACATTTATGGCAAAAAGCGTTTGCGGGAAATTGACCGGCGCATCCGCTTTTTGACCCAAAGGCTGGAAATCGCCGTGATCGCCGAACCCAGCTTGCACTTTGGCAATGACCAGGTTTTTTTTGGTGCGACCGTGACCTACGTGGACGGCAGTGAGCAGGAACGCACGGTCACAATCTTGGGCGTTGACGAGGCGCAGAGCGCGCGTGCGGAGGTCAGTTGGGTATCGCCCATTGCACGTAGCTTGCTCAAATCACGGGTGGGTGACACAGTGCGCTTGGTCATGCCTGACCGGGTGGTCGACATTGAAGTGCTGGCGGTGTCTTACCCGCAGGCGCCAAAGGCGCCCGCTTAGCTCGCTTTTTTGCTGCGCGCCGCGCGCATGACGACCGCAGAACGCTGCAGTTTGGCAAGCACCGTCTCCAGGTGCGCACGGTCGCGCACGGCGATCACAAAATGCAGGTCTTTTGCATCGTGGCCTTTGTCCTCACCCATCTCAATGTGAACGATGTCGGATTCGGCCAAGGCCAGCACCGACGCGACTTTGGCCATGACGCCGCGACCGTTGACCACAGTGACAGCCAGATCGGCTTCAAAGCTACGGGCCGGCTCATCGGCCCACTCCACGCCCATGAAACGCTCACCATCCTTGTGTTGCAGTTTTTGGGCCAGCGGGCAGATTGCAGTGTGCACGGAAAGTCCTTCACCCCGGCCCAAGTAGCCGACGATGGGGTCACCGGGAACCGGGCGGCAGCACGCTGCAAACTTGACTGAAGCGTTTTCACTTCCATCGAGCGTAATGGTCCCCATGCCATTGGCATTGGCGGCGCTGAATCGTTCGCGAGTCAGCAGCAGCGCATCGGGACGCTGGCCTGCATCGGCGAGTAGCAACACCAGCCGCTTGGCCACAATATTGGCGATCCGTTTGCCCAAACCGATATCCGTAAGTAGCTCCTGCCGGGTTTTGCTACCGGTAAAGCGCAGTAATTTGTCCCAGATAGGCGAGGGCGATTGGGCATCCGGCAGCACCTCAATCCCTTCGGCACGTAGCGCCTGGGCCAGCAATTTGCTGCCAAGTTCAGCCGACTCGGTGAGCTGCATGGTCTTGAGGTGGTGGCGGATTTTGGACCGCGCGCGACCCGTGCGCACAAAGCTTAGCCAGGCGGGGTTGGGCGCGGCGACCGATGCCGTGATGACCTCGACCACATCGCCATTTTTGAGTTCGGTGCGCAGCGGAACTTGTTCGCCGTTGATGCGCGCGGCCAGGGTCCGATCCCCCACATTGCTGTGGATGGCGTAGGCAAAGTCCACCACTGTGGCGCCCCGGGGCAGCGCCATGATCTGGCTTTTTGGGGTGAAGACATATACGGCGTCCGGGAATAAGTCGACCTTGACGTTTTCCCAGAACTCCGCTGCGTCACGGGTTTCGTCCTGGATGTCGAGCAGGGACTGCAGCCACTGCGTGCCCAGCCGGTCGTTACTGCCGTCCTCGGGCTTGTTCACCTTGTAAAGCCAGTGCGCGGCAACGCCCGATTCGGCGACCAGGTGCATGGACTCAGTGCGCATCTGGAATTCGACGCTGATCCCCGAGGGGCCCACCAACGTGGTGTGCAGCGACTGGTAGCCGTTGACCTTGGCAATCGCGATATGGTCTTTGAAACGTCCGGGCACCGGTTTGTAGAGCTGGTGAAGAATGCCCAGGGCGGTATAGCAGTCCGTCGTCTCGGGCACCAGGACCCGAAAACCGTAGACGTCGGTCACCTGGGCAAAGCTCAGATGTTTGTCTTGCATCTTGCGGTAAATGGAATACAAAGACTTCTCTCGCCCGGCGATGCGAATCGGCATTCCATGGGTGCCAAAAGCGTGCTCCATTTCTTTCTTTACCTTTTGCAGCAGGTCACGCCGGCGGCTGCGCGCCTTAGTCACGGCCTTGGTCAATACCGCGTAACGCCAGGGGAGCAGGTGTCGAAACGCCAGATCTTGTAACTCACGGTAGGTTTGGTTAAGACCCAGGCGGTGGGCGATCGGACTGTAGATATCCAAGGTCTCCTGGGCGATGCGGCTCCACTTGGCGCGCGGCATATCTCCCATGGTGCGCATATTGTGGGTACGGTCGGCCAGCTTGATGAGGATTACCCGCACGTCGCGGGCCATGGCTAGCAGCATCTTGCGAAATGATTCCGCCTGGTTTTCCTCGCGCGTGTTGAACGATAGCTTGTCGAGCTTGGTCAGGCCGTCGACCAACTCGGCCACGGGCGAGCCAAATTTTTCTATCAACTCGACTTTGGTGACGCCGCAGTCCTCGATGGCGTCATGCAGCAATGCCGCCATCAATGCCTGGGTGTCAAGCTTCCATTCGGCACACTGGCTGGCCACGGCAAGGGGGTGTGTGATGTAGGGCTCGCCGCTGCTGCGCAACTGGCCCAAATGCGCTTCGTCTGCAAAGCGGTAGGCCAGGCGCACCTGGGCGACCTCGGAGGCGGAAAGGTAGTCCAATTTCTCGATCAACCCGCTGAAACCAGACGATGCAGTCTTGACCGGCTCCGGGGCCCTCAGAAATGAATTTTGCGATTTACCCATTGGTCAAATGTAGCGCGCCCGTCTTCGTGCTGCACTGGGAAGGCTAAATTTGTAACAAAAAAAAGCAGCAGGAACGCATCCACGCTGCCTTGCTCGCTGCAAGCGGCCCGTTGCCGGTCGCTTGAACGTGGCTTACTTGACCGAACTGGCGCTCACGTAGCCCGACACTGCCACCCATTTGCTGTCCTGGATTTGCGACAGGCGTGAGGCGTCGCTGCCCAGGCGCTTGGTTGGCGAAAAAGTAGACTTTGCGGCGCCAAAAATGTCCGGCTCCACCGTCAGTGTGTCCATCACCTTGATGAAGCTGTCGGTCGTCAGGTTTTTGCCGGCCTTGTTGGCAGCATTGGCAAAGGTGTTGACGATGATGTAACCATAGACCGAGAAGACGGTGGGGTCTTCATTGAACTTGGTCTTGTACTTGTTAGCCCAGAAGCGGATCGGCTGCGAGGCCTCGTCGAGGTAGGGGTTTTGCACCGTCATGGTGGCGTAGAGCCCGTCCATGGCTTTGCCGCCGATCTTGTGGATCAGGTCGGTGTAAGCGGCGCTGGAGCCCAGAAAGATGGGGCTAAAGCCCAACTTGCGCGCCGTGCCGATGGTGCCAATGGTCTCCCGGATGATGGTGCCCAGTACCACCAATTCGCAGCCACCGGACTGCAGCTTGGACACTTGCGAGGAAAAGTCAGTGGCGCCGCGCTTGTAGGAGGTCTTCTCGGCAAACTCCATGTTCAGCGTTTTTAGGCCAGCCTCTGCACCGCGCAGCACTTCCAGGCCAAAGTCGTCGTCTTGGTAAATCGTGCAGACTTTCTTAACGCCTTTTTCTTTTACCAAATTCGGCAGGGCGATGCGCATCTGGTCAAAGTAGGTGGCGGCGAACGAATACTTCAGGCGGTGAAAGGGCTCGTACATTTCGCGCGCGGCGGTGATAGGGAAGAAGTTAATCACGTTCTTCTCAAACTGCACGGGCATGGCGGCCATATTCTGCGCTGTACCGATGTGGCCGAGCATCATGAAAATTTTGTCTTGGTTGACTAACTTTTGCGCCGCAAGGACTGCTTTCTTGGGGTCATAGCCATGGTCTTCGACCAGAAGATTGATCTTGCGGCCGTTGAGCCCGCCTTGCTCGTTGATCTCGTCGACGGCCAGCATCATGCCAAGGCGGGCTTGCTTGCCAAAGCCGGCCAAGGGGCCTGAGAGATCCTGGATCGAGCCCAGGGTGATTTCGTCCTTGCTCACGCCTTGCTGTTGGGCCATGGCGAGCGGGGTGCTGAGTGCGAGGGCCGCCATTGCGGCGATCAAGAGTCCGGGTTTGAGTGTCATGGGTTTCTCCTAAAGTTGGGAAAATTATCAAACGCGCTAGTAGGTGTTGCAACTGGGGTAAACGCGCAGTGGAGGGCGCTCAAGTGGGCCCGTCACTGAAGAAAAACTTATTTGCCGTTCGCCACAGGCTTCCACTTGCCGTCCTGGATTTGGGACAGGCGCGAGAACTCGCTGCCCAGGCGCTTGGTGTTGGTGAAAGTCAGCTTCGGTGTTCCAAAGAAATCGGGCGGCACGGTCAGGCTGTTCATGGACTTGACGAAGCTTTCGGTCGTCAACTGGGTGCCAGCTTTTTGGGCTGCCTGGATCATGATGTCAATCATGATGTAGCCATAGGCTGAGAACACCGTCGGGTCTTCGCTGAACTTGGTTTTGTATTTGTTGGCCCAAAAGCGAATAGGCTGCGCGGCCTCGTCGGTGTAGGGGTTTTGCACCACCATGGTGGCGTAAATGCCGTCCATGGCCTTGCCGCCGAGTTTGTGGATCAGGTCGGTATATGCTGCCACCGAGGCAAAGAACACGGGGTTGAAGCCGGTCTTGCGCGCCTCGGCCACGGTACCAATCGTTTCACGGATGATGGTGCCAAGCACCACCAGCTCACATGAGGCGGACTTCATTTTGGCTACCTGGCTGGAGAAGTCGGTCGATCCCCGTTTGAACGAGGTCTTTTCTGTCAGTTCCATGTTGATGGTTTTGAGGCCGGCTTCGCTGCCGCGCAGTACTTCGAGGCCAAATTCGTCGTCCTGATAAATGATGCAGACTTTTTTGGCGCTCTTGTCCGCAACCATCTGGGGCAGGGTCAGGCGCATCTGGTCATAGTACGAGCTCAGCAAGGCATATTTCAGTTCATTAGGCGCTTCGTACATCTCACGCGCTGCCGTCAGCGGCATGAAGTTGACCACTTTTTTCTCAAACTGGATGGGCATGGTCGCGTTGTTCTGGGCGGTTCCCAGGTGGCCGGCCATGATGAAAATC
>CAMDKE010000109.1 GCA_945901215.1 Comamonas sp. lk | reverse complement strand
TAATTCCTCACCCCTTGTGCCCACCGGCGCTCAGTGGTTTGAGCCACGCTTTAGAGCCCTGCGCCCCCAATAAAAAAAGCGCAGGCAAAACCCCTCTTACCGGACCCGCAGCGCCTGGGTGTCCGCTGCCAACTGCGTAATGCGCATCCAGTCGCCCTGGGCCATGGCGTCCGCGGGCACCAGCCACGAGCCGCCCACACAGACCACGTTGGACAGGGCCAGAAAATCGGCGGCGTTTTGCATACTCACTCCGCCCGTGGGGCAAAAGCGCACATCAAAGAAGGGGCCGCTCCAGGCCTTGAGCATGGCGGGGCCACCGGCTTGCATGGCCGGAAAGAATTTGAGTTCGGTAAAGCCGTCTTCTTGCGCCATCATGATTTCGCTGCCGGTGGCCACGCCGGGCAAGAGCGCGAGGCCTGCGTCGCGGCAGGCCTGGCCGACGGCGCTGGTGTAGCCGGGGCTCACAGCAAAGCGCGCTCCGGCGTTGGCCGCTGCCTGCGCGTCGGCTTTGGACCGCACCGTGCCTGCACCCACCACAGCCTCGGGAACAGCGCGGGCAATGGCTTCAATGCAGGCCAGCGCCTGCGGGGTGCGCAAAGTGACCTCGAGCATGCGCACGCCCCCGGCCAACAAGGCACGCGCCATGGGGACGGCGTGGGCCACATCGTTCAACACAATGACAGGGATGACGGGGGCGTCTTGCATTACCTGCAAAGCGGTGAAAGCGGTGGCGGTCATGGGTGTGTGTCTCGTTTGAATGATGGGGTGGGGATCGGGTGGGTTTAGAGCCAGCTGCACGCGCCCTCTTCGGCCGTCAAGGCGTTACGGCGCATGCCCGCAAACAACTCGCGGCCCATCCCAACACCGTTGGCGGCGCGCAAGGCCGCTGGCATGGTGGCTAGGGGGCGGGCGTCCCAGTCGGCGGCAGGCACCAGCACTTGCAGGGTGCCAGCGGTGGCGTCCAGGCGCACCAGGTCGCCGTCCTGCACCTTGGCAAGCGGACCACCGGCGGCGGCTTCGGGAGACACGTGGATGGCCGCAGGCACCTTGCCCGAGGCGCCGCTCATCCGTCCGTCGGTCACCAGCGCCACCTTGAAGCCTTTGCCTTGCAACACCGCCAGCGGCGGCGTGAGCTTGTGAAGCTCGGGCATGCCGTTGGCCTGTGGGCCCTGCCAGCGCACCACGCAGACCAGGTCGCGGTTAAGTTCGTTGGCGGTAAAGGCGGTGTGTAAGGCCTCTTGCGAGTCAAACACGCGGCAGGGCGCTTCAATGACTTGGCGGTCTTCGGGCACCGAGGACACCTTGATCACGCTACGCCCCAGATTCCCAGATAGCAGGCGCAAGCCGCCACTGGCGCTAAAAGGCTGCTGCGCCGGGCGCACCACGGTCTCGTCTTTGCTCGGGCCGGCGTCAATCCAGGCCAGGGCGCCGCCCACCGCCTGCGGGATGCGGGTGAACGCGCGCAAGCCCTCCGCGCGCACAGTGGCCACGTCGGGGTGCATGAAACCGGCGTCCAGCAACTCGCGGATGACAAAGCCGGGCCCGCCGGCGGCCTGGAACTGGTTCACATCCGCGCTGCCGTTGGGGTAGACGCGGGTTAGCAAGGGCACCACGTCGGACAAATCAGAAAAGTCGTTCCAGTCGATGGTGATGCCCGCTGCGCGCGCCACTGCCACCCAGTGAATCAGGTGGTTGGTGGAGCCGCCGGTGGCCAGCAGCGCCACCATGGCGTTGACGATGCAGCGCTCATCTGCTAACACGCCAATCGGTGTGCAGGCGGCGCGTGCGCCAGCGGTGCTGCGGCCCAACACGGTGCGGGTGGCTTCGCGGGTCAGCTCGGCGCGGATGTCTGCGCCAGGGTTCACAAAAGCGGTGCCAGGCACGTGCAGGCCCATGGCTTCGAGCAGCATTTGGTTGCTGTTGGCGGTGCCGTAAAAGGTGCAGGTACCCGCGCCGTGGTAGGCGGCCGACTCGGCCTCCAACAACTCAGCACGCCCGACCAGACCTTGGGCGGCCAGTTCGCGCACCTTGGCCTTCTCAACATTGGGCAGGCCCGAGGTCATGGGGCCAGCCGGCACAAACACGATGGGGAGATGGCCAAAATGCAGGGCGCCAATCAGCAAACCAGGCACGATCTTGTCGCACACACCCAGCATGAGCGCGCAGTCAAACACGTCGTGGCTGAGCGAAATGGCAGTGGCCATGGCAATGGCGTCGCGCGAGAACAGGCTTAGTTCCATGCCCGGCGTGCCTTGGGTCACGCCGTCGCACATGGCGGGCACGCCACCGGCCACCTGGGCGGTGGCGCCGAGCTTGCGTGCCTCGTCTTTAATCAAATCGGGGTAGTGCTGCAGCGGCGCGTGGGCCGAGAGCAAGTCGTTATAGGCGTTGACGATGCCAATATTGGGCGCACGCTCGGCAACCGGCTGAAAGTTGTCCAAGGCGCTGGCGCGGCGTTTGTCAGCGGGTTCCATCGCTGCAAAGGCGTGGGCGACGTTGGCGCAACCCATGCGCTGGGCGCCGGGTGCACGTTGGACCATGGCCTGGACCTGGGCCAGGTAGGCGCTGCGCGCCGGGGCGCTGCGTTCTTGAACGCGCTGCGTAATCGCTACAACGCGGGGATGCAAGGGAACAAAGGGCATGGCTTTGACCAGGTAGGGCCTTGGGTAGACGGGATTTTCAATCGCATTTGTAACAAAGTTACATGTTTGATAGTAACTTGGAAACATCGCCTCCAACACACCAAAAGTTACGAAGTGGGTACAAAGCTATCATCGACCGCATGGCGACCGCACGCACACCTTCCATTGCCGATTTACGCAAAAGCTATGAGCGCGCTGAGCTCAACGAAGCGGCCTCGCACGCGCTGCCGTTGGACCAGTTTGGGCAGTGGTTGGACGAGGCCATTGCCGCCGAGGTGCCCGAACCCAATGCCATGACCCTGGCTACCGTGGGCAACGACTTGCGGCCTTCAACGCGTGTTGTGTTGATCAAAGGCTATGACGCCCAAGGAATCGTCTGGTACACCAACTTTGACAGCCGCAAGGGCCAACAACTGGCGGGCAACCCGTTTGCAGCGCTGCAGTTTCACTGGGTAGAGCTGGAGCGGGTGGTGCGCATTGAAGGGCGGGTCACAAAGGTCAGCGAGGCCGAGGCCGACGCCTATTTCCACAGCCGCCCGCTGGACTCACGCATAGGCGCCTGGGCCTCACCACAAAGCCAGGTGATTGCCGGACGCGGCGTGCTGGTGGCCAATGCGGCCAGATACGCGGCGCAGTTCCTGATGAACCCGCCCCGCCCGCCGCACTGGGGCGGATACCGCTTAGAGCCCGATAGCTGGGAGTTTTGGCAAGGGCGAAAAAGCCGCTTGCACGACCGGCTGACTTACCGCCTGATGGAGGGGCACTGGCTGCGCGAGCGCTTGGCCCCTTGAGCTGCCGTCCTTTGGACTATTTGACCGCGACTGCTTCCGTCATGCGGTAGTACATGCCGTAGGGGTCATCGGCCAAGACCAAAAACTTGCCTTCTACAACCACCGGCTCCAGAGTGTATTTGACCGGTGTTTTGGTCGTCACCTCGACCAAGCTCTCGGGCCCGCCGGGCAGGCAAAACGAACAGGTCAAAGGCACCGAGCTCAGCAAAAAGCGTTTTTGCTTTTCACCCGGGTCCAGCGGCATCATGAAACCTTGCACCCGCTGGCTCTTTTGGTTCAGGGCGGTGATTTCAGGGCCGTACACCGGCAAGATGCGGTTTTTGACGGTCTTGGATTTCACGTCCGTCAACAAGGACCAAGGCAACACGTCGGCACGTTCCACCAAGGGCGCGATCGGGCTGTTGGGGCTGTGAACGCCGGCGCCGGTACCTGCCGCGGCACCCTTGGCTTCGTTGCCTAAGGGGGAACTGAGCTGCGTTTGAGCAAAAGCCATTTGCGCGCCCAGCGCCACAAACAAAACACCTATCGTCAACCAAACAGCACCCATGGCAGGGAGAGCAAATTTACGGAGCGAGACTGTCATATTTCGGGCTTTCAATGCTGGTGTTTCATGCCACAAAGTTTACCGATGGCCAGGCCCTTGCAAGCGGCCTGGAGTTGCTTTTCACACTCCTGGTCCTTTTTCCCGGACTCCAGGCATTTGGCAGCGCCTTCGTGCGCCGCTGCAATGGCCCGGTGGCGCGCAATGTCTTCTTTAAGCTCCTTGTCGCCATGTCCGTCAGCGGCGTAAGCCACAACCGTAGAGAGGGCCAAAGTGCAGAGAAGCAGAACATATTTTTTCATGGTTTCACCTAGATTGAAGCAGTTTAAGAACATCCGAACGGTACGCACCCATTGCTGGCAACAAGGCCGCGCCCAATGACACGCCCAGCGCCAGTGCGGGCACCCACAGCAGCTCAAGCGGCCACAAAACACCCGCGAGCAACAGCGACTGGTCCAGCCCCAGCATCCAGCCAAGCGCCAGTACAAAGACCTGGCCCAGCGCCAGCCCAAGCAGGGCAGAGACCAAACCCAGCCAAAGCGCCTCGGTCAGCAGCAGCGCGGCGATGCGTCCCGGTGGCGCGCCCAGCATGCGCAGCAGGGCCAGGTCGCCCCGGCGCTCACGCACCGCGTTCCACAACGCAATAAACACACTCAGTCCGGCCGTGAGCAGCAGCATGCCGGCAAAAGCGCGCAACACGTCTACGCCAAGGCCCAGCATGTGCAGCAGGCGGGTCACTTCCAGCGCAGGGGCCGCAGCCTGCATCTCGGTAGTGGTGTTCACCCAGCGGGGGAAATGCATTGCGGCCAGAGGGCTTTTGTAGCGCACCAGCGCCATGGTGACTTCGCGCTCGGCTTCCATTACCTGGCGGTCCTCGGCGTCTTGGGCGGTGTAGTCCTCGTGCACCTTCCACACCGAGGCAGTGTCGGTCAGGATCAAGCGGTCCAGCACACCGCCGTTAGCCTCGAGTATGCCCACCACCGTGTAGGCAGCGTCGCCATGGGCATGGCCACCGGCACCCAGCCCGTGCGAGCCTACAAAGCGCTGACCTAGTTGCAGGCCCAGTTTGCGCGCGGCCACGGCGCCAATCACCGCTTGCATGGGCGCATCCCACAAAACGCCCAAGGAAAGTGCCCCCTGGTAGAGCGCAACATAGTCGGTGGACGTGCCGACAATGCGGTAGCCCTGAAAATTGTCACCCAGGCTCACCGGTATCACCTGGGCCACCAGGGGGTTATTCTTCAACGCCTGCACGGCCTCTAGGGATATGTTGCCTGGGGGCACATCGAGGTGCAAGACGCCAGACAAGATGAGCTGCATGGGGCTGCCTTTGGCGCCCACCACCACGTCGATCCCGGCCAAGTCGCGGTCAAACGCTGCCTCCACACGCTGGGCCACCAGCAGCAAAAAGGCGATCGACGCAAGCCCCAGGCTGAGCAAGACCACATTGAGCGTTGCAGCCAAGGGCCGCGCCCACAGGTAGCGCCAGGCAAAGTGCAGCGTGCTCATGGCGTGCGGCCTTTGGACTGGGTCGCAGACAAGTCAAGGCGCTGTAGCGGCGCCAAACCCTTGCTGGCCAGTGCGCGCTCCAGCAGTGGCGCAACGCGGCTGTCGTGGGTGGCTAGTACCAGGCTTGCACCCAGACGGTGCGCGCTGGCCCAAAGTACGTTAACCGCGTCCTTTGCTGCCGCGTCGTCTAAGCTGGCCGTGGGCTCATCGGCCAGCAGCACGCGCGGCTGCATCAGTACGGCGCGCGCCAGCGCCACCCGCTGCGCCTGCCCCCCTGAGAGCTGTGCGGGCAAGCGCTGCGCCAAATCGCCCACGCCCAAGCCGTCCAGCGCGGCAGCTATTCGGGCTCCGTCTTGCGCCCGACCAACAGCCCAAAACGCCAATGCCAGGTTTTCCTGCACGGTCAGGGCGGCGCTCAAATACAGCTTTTGGGGCAAAAAACCGATGGTTTGGGCGCGCCAGGCGTCGGTTTTGAGCGAACCCATAACGCCCAGCAGCTGCCCCGACACCTCCAAGCTGCCCGCGCTGGGCGCCACCAGACCCGCTAACAGCGCCAGCCAGGTCGATTTGCCGCTGCCCGAAGGGCCACTGAGCAAGAAAACGCCGCCTTGGGGCAGGTAAACGTCGGGGAACTGCAGCCTGGCGCCACCGCCGTAGGCAAACTGCACGTCCTTTGCGTCGATCATGGGAACGCGCCCGCTTGCATCACCCCTTAGCCAAGCGGGAAAAAGTCTTGCGGAACTTGGCTACTTTGGGCGCAGCCACCGCCACGCAGTAACCTTGGTAAGGATTTTTGGCAAAGAAGTCTTGGTGGTATTCCTCGGCGCGCCCATAGTTGGACAGCATCTGCACCTCGGTGACCACCGGATCGGCGTAGACGGCTTGGTCTACCAGTTCGGCGATGAAGGCATTGGCATCGGCCAGTTGGCTGGCCGTGGTGCAGTAAATGCCGCTGCGATACTGTGTGCCCACGTCGTGACCCTGGCGGTTCAGGGTGGTCGGGTCGTGGATCAGGAAGAAGACCTCCAGTACCTCACGCAAACTGATGTGCGCCGGATCAAACTCCAGCCGCACCACTTCGTTGTGGCCGCTGTTGCCGCTGCTCACTTGGGCATAGCTTGGGGAAGGTGTGTGGCCGTTGCAGTAGCCCGACTCAACGGTCAGCACACCACGCACCTGCAGGTACACGGATTCAGAGCACCAAAAGCAACCGGCGCCCAGGACAATGGTTTGGGTAGAAAGGGTCATGGGGGAACGTTTCCTTAATCAAATATGCGTCGCAAGGAAGCATAAACGGATTATGTTGCCGCCGCGTAACCCCCCGCCTTGACGCCCCGCTCGCAAGCAGACTACACTACTAACCTGCGAGTCAGTAAATATGGATATCCACCAAACCCTGCGCGACCTGGTCTGCACCGCGCCTCTCAAACGCGAGAGGCGCAAAGAGGCGCGCCCGCGCGAATTGCTACAAGCGGCCTTAACCCTGTTTGTTGAAAAGGGCTTTGCCGCCACCAAAGCCGAAGAAGTCGCGCGCTTGGCTGGGGTTTCCAAGGGGACGCTGTTTTTGTACTTCGCCAGCAAAGAAGAACTCTTCAAAGCCGTGGTGCGGGAGAACATCTCGGGGCAGTTTTCGGAGTTCAACACGGCGATTGACGCGTTCACAGGCTCCACCGGTGAATTGCTGCGTACCTTTATGAACGCCTGGTGGCAGCGGGCCGAGGCCACGCACAGCACCGGCATTACCAAACTCATTCTCAGCGAAGGGCCCCAGTTTCCAGAGCTGGCCGAGTTCTACCGCAACGAAGTGCTCGAGCCCGCGCACCAATTGATTGCCCGCGTCTTGGAGCGTGGCGTGCAGCGCCAGGAGTTTCGGGCCCTGGAGCCCCGCTACGGCGTCTACACGGTGCTTGCACCCATTTTGTTTCTTACCCTGTGGAAAAACTCCCCTTCTCTCGCCGGAAAAACCGACCCGCCACTGGACGTGCCGATGTACCTCAACACCCAAATCGACGCGCTGCTCAACGGCCTATCCATCAAGCCTTAACCGGCGCGCCTGTGCGCCCCCATATCCACACACCATGAAATTACGAACGAAATGGATGACCGCAGCGGCCGTCTTGCTGATCCTGGCGGCTACAGGCTACCCTGTATTCAAAAACTACCAGACACGCAAGCTGGTGCTGCAAGCGCAACAAGAAACCCAAAAAGCAGCTCCGAGCATCACATTGGCAGACACCGACGTGGTCGGCGTGAAGATGCTGGCCTTGTCGCAAGGTTTGCCCATTGCCGGATCCATCAAAGCGGTGAACTCCGCCTTTGTCAAAGCACGCGTATCCGGTGAACTGCAAGACCTCAGTGTGCGCGAGGGTGACTTCGTAAAGGCCGGGCAAGTCATTGCCCGCATCGACACCACCGAAAGCGCAGCGCGCTTGCGCCAGGCCCAGCAGCAAGCGCAAGCAGCCAAAGCCCAGGTGGACATCGCCCAACGCAGTCTTGACAACAACCGCTCTTTGGTAGAGCAGGGCTTTATTTCCAAAACCAGCTTGGACGCATCAGCTTCTAATTTAGCCGCCAGCCAAGCCACTTGGCTGGCCGCGCAGGCCGGGGCCGAGGTGCTGCAAAAAGCGCTGGACGACGCGCTGTTGCGCGCGCCCATGGCGGGCCAGGTGGCACAACGCCTGGCGCAAAACGGCGAGCGTGTGGGTGTAGATGCACGGGTGGTGGAAATTGTGGACCTTAGCCGGCTCGAACTCGAAGCCAGCCTGAGCGCTGCCGAATCGATGCAGGTCAAAGTCGGGCAAATGGCGCAACTCCGCATCGAAGGTGCAGCCACCGCGGTCGCTGCCCGCGTGGT
>CAMDKE010000108.1 GCA_945901215.1 Comamonas sp. lk | reverse complement strand
AAGCAAAACCTGCGCCCCGGCGCGCTGGTGGTAGAGCGGCCCAAAGAAGCCAAAACCGGCACGCCGGTACCCGACACGGCCGGCACTAAAGCACCCTCCCCCGCAGACACGTCGTCGCGCAGCGCCCCATGAATTTCTCCGAACTGTTTACCCGCCGTCCGGTGATGACGGTGCTGCTCAATCTGTCTATTGTGGGCGCGGGCATTTTGGGTCTCAACAATATTCCGATTGCGGCACTGCCAAGCTATGACACGCCCGTCATCAACGTCTCAGCCTCGCTGCCCGGCGCCAACCCTGAGACCATGGCCAGCTCGGTGGCGCTGCCACTGGAAAAACAGTTCCAGACGGTTCCAGGCCTCAAGACCCTCAGCTCGAGCAGCACCTTAGGCAGCACCTCGCTGACGCTGGAGTTTGAAGAGGGACGCAATATAGACGCCGCAGCCGTGGACGTTCAGGCGGCACTCTTGCGCGCGCAGAAGTCGCTGCCGCAGGACATGACCAATCCGCCTTCCTACCGCAAGGTCAACCCTGCCGACGCGCCTGTGCTGCTGATTGCGCTGACCTCGCCCTCGCTCGCGCCAGCCGATTTGCAGGACTATGCCGAGCACCTGATTTCGCCCACGTTCTCGACCATAGCCGGCGTGGCGCAGGTCAATATTTACGGCGCCAAGCGCTTTGCGGTGCGGGTGCGCGTGAAGCCCAGCGCAATGGTGGCAGCCAATATCAGCCTGGACGAGGTGAGCGCGGCCTTGCGCGCGGCCAATGTCAACACGCCGGTGGGGACGCTCGACGGCCCCAAACAAACCCTGGTGTTGCAGGCCAACAAACAGCTCCGAACGGCCTCTGATTTCGGTAACCTGGTCATCAGCGCCAAAGGTGGCGCACCCGTGCTCCTCAAAGACATTGCCAAGGTGGAGAACAGTGTCGAGACGATGAAGAGTTGGGCCACGTTCAACGGTGAAAATTCGATCACCATCGCCATCTTGCGCCAGCCTGGGGCCAACACCGTGCGGGTGGTTGATGCCTTGCGCGCTGCCATTCCGGCCATGCAGGCGCAAATGCCCCAGTCGGTTGGCATTACGCCCATCAACGACCGCTCGGTCTCGGTGCGTGACGCTTTGCATGATGTGTCCCTTACGCTCGCTGGCACCATCGTGCTGGTGGTTCTGGTGATCTTTTTGTTCCTGCGCCGCTTTGTGGCCACCGCTATTCCCGCCTTATCGCTACCCATTTCGTTGCTGGGTGCTGTAGCGCTGCTGTGGAGCTTGTCGTACAGCCTGGACAATATTTCCTTGTTGGGCCTGACGCTTGCCGTGGGACTGGTGGTGGACGACGCCATCGTGGTGCTGGAGAACATCATCCGCCACGTGGAAAACGGCGAAGAACCGTTTCAGGCGGCGCTGGTGGGCGCGCGGGAGGTGGGTTTCACCATTGTGTCAATATCAACCTCGCTGATTGCCGTTTTCATCCCCATCTTCTTCATGCCGGGGGTGATCGGCCTCTTGTTCCACGAATTTGCCGTGGTGGTGAGCCTGGCGATTGTGGTGTCAGCGTTTGTATCCTTGACCCTGGTACCCATGCTGGCTGGGCGCTTTTTGACCGATGAAGCGCACAAAAAAGCGCCAGGCATGCTGGTGCGCCTATTTGAGCGCGGCTTTGATGCCACCTTAGCGGGCTACAGCCGGTTGCTGGACCTCGCACTGGGTCACCGAAAAACGATCTTGATGGTGGCTGTGGGCACTTTTGCGGCCACTTTTTGGCTGGTCAGCGCCATACCGAAAGGCTTTTTCCCGGAAGAAGACATCGGGCAAATCCAGATCACCACCGAAGCCAGCGAGGACATATCCTTCCCCGCTATGGTGGCGCTGCAAGAGCGCGCCGCGGCCATCATCCGCGCAGACGCCAACGTCAACGCAGTGAGCTCTTTCAACGGCGGAAACAACGCCCAGAACTCGGGTCGCATGTTTGTGAGTCTCAAGCCTGCAGGCCAGCGCCTGCCCATGAAACAAGTGGTTGAGGGCCTGCGCAAAAAACTGCGTGGCCTGGCGGGCATCAATGTCTTCATGCGACCGGTGCAGAACCTGCAACTCGGCGGGCGCCCAAGCAAGGCCCAGTTCCAGTACATCCTGCAGAGCGTCAAGGCCGACGAACTCAATGCATGGGCGTCCAAACTGCAAGAGCGCATGCGTGCCGACCCGATGTTTCGCGACGTCACCAGCGACGCCCAACTGCGCGCCCTGCAAGCGCAGCTTCATATTGACCGCGACCGCGCCAACACCCTGGGCGTGTCTGTGGAGGCCATCCGTTTAGCCCTCTTCAGCGCCTTTGGCGAGCGCCAGGTGTCGACCATTTACCTGCCGACCGACAGCTACCAAGTCATCATGGAAGTCGCACCCGAGGCCAAGCAAGATGAATCGGCGCTGGCGGGCATTTACGTGCGCTCTAGCTTCGGCACTTTGGTTCCACTATCGAGCTTTACCACGGTAGAGCGCAGCGTGGGCCCCACATCCATCAACCACGTAGGGCAATTGCAGGCGGTGACCGTGTCCTTCAACCTCGCGCCCGGCGCCGCTTTGGGGGACGCCACCGCCAAGATTGACGCTGCACGCGAAGCAGTGCAGATGCCCAGCAGCGTGATATCCACCTACGGCGGCGACGCGGCGGTGTTCAAAAGCTCGCAGGGCAGCCAACTGGTGCTTGTCATCGCCGCTCTGGTGGTAATTTACGTGTTGCTGGGCGTGCTGTACGAGAGCTATGTCCACCCGATCACGATTTTGGCCGGTCTGCCCTCAGCGGCTGTGGGCGCGCTGGCCACGCTGATGCTGTTTGACCAGGACCTGACGCTGATTGCCACCATTGGGATCGTGCTCCTGATCGGTATCGTCAAGAAGAACGCCATCATGATGATCGACTTTGCCTTGGAGGCCCAGCGCCACCAGGGAATGTCGCCTTATGAGGCGATTCGCACGGCCTGTGTGCTGCGCTTTAGGCCCATCATGATGACCACCTTGGCAGCCTTGGTGGGCGCGCTGCCGATTGCGTTTGGTGTGGGCGCCGGGGCCGAACTGCGCCAGCCCTTAGGTCTGGCTGTGGCCGGGGGTCTGGTGTTTTCACAAGCGATCACGCTGTTTATCACCCCGGTTCTGTATTTGGCCTTGGACCGTTTCAGCGGCTCGGGCCCCTTGATTCGCCCGGAAAATTCCGAGTCCTGAGTCAATACCCTTGCGGGTCTGCGCTACCAGTGGCGGCGCCCATGGCCTTCATGGCGCCCATAAAAGCCAAACGGGATGACGACCGACGGGTAGTAGTTTGGTACGTAATAGCGGCGAACAGGCTGCACGGAAATATAGCTTGTGGGCGCACTCTGCATTAGCAGTTCTACCCGGGGCTGTTCTGGCAGGCTGCCCACAGGTGTGATCTGGATCGCGATGCTCGGCCCTGGATCGTTGGGCATTTGCACCGCATACTGGCGCCCGGCAAACTCGTACACCACGTTGTAGCCTACGGTGCGGTTTTCATAAAAGTTTTGCGTGCTGCAACGCTGCACGTTTTCGACCCGCTCAGGAGCCGGCCCCTCCACCCGGTCACCCAGAACGGCCCCGCCCACCATGCCAATGACCGTGGCGGCAGCGCGCCCGGCGCCATGGCCCCCGGCGGCATTGCCCAGCGCCCCCCCGGCCATGGCCCCCAACAGGGCACCTGCACCGCTATTGGGTCCCTGGAAGCTGATTTGCTCCATCGTGCAAACCTGACGAGGCACCACCACCGCTTGCACCACCGGTGTGGAAGTAATCACCCGCCCGACCTCCTGCGCCAAAACACTGCCAAAACCCAGCAATGCAATCGCGGCTGTCGTCCACTGTTTCATGGTGTACCTTTCAAAGTATTGCCTCCCTAACGCGCCGGACCCCGCGCTTGTTGACCGTCGGGCGCCGCTTTACTTTGGCGCAACACAATGGCACACATCCTCAATAGCGTCCACGGGCACCCGGTCGGTGCATGGATAATTCGGCTCACGTCGGCATCCGGCGCGCCCTACCAGGCATATACCCTCAACCCCGACCTTGATGCAAAACGCCGCCATCCCAGCCGACATACCTCAGGCCCATGCGCAGCGCCGTTATGCATGGATGGCTGTGGCATGGTTGGTGCTGGCCCTGGTGCCCACGGTGTGGCCTGGGCTGGATTTGGCCACCGCTACCTGGTTTTCCCAATATCCCGCCAACCTCGGTCCAGCGGGCTGGTGGTGGGTACAGGCCGTCAACCGGTACGTGCCCGATGCTTTTCGTTTTATGGTGCTGGCAACGCTGGCGGCTTGGCTGGTGGCCAGCGCAATGCCAGGCTGGAAGCGCTGGCGCATGCCGCTGGCTTTTGTGGTCTTGTCGGGCGCCCTGGGGCCCGGCCTATTGGTCAACGCGGGCTTTAAGGACCAATGGCAGCGCGCACGCCCCTACCAGGTAGAAGATTTTGGCGGCCCCCAGCATTTCACACGCGCGGGTCTCATGACGGACCAGTGCAATAACAACTGCTCGTTTGTGAGCGGCCATGTGGCTTGTGGCTTTTTCTTTGCCTCACTGATGCTGGTGCATACGCGTCGGTGTCGAGCATGGGCCTTGGCAGGTTGCTCTGCGGGTTTGCTAATTGGTTTTTCCCGTATCGCGGTCATGGACCATTGGCTCAGTGACGTGCTGTGGGCCGCGCCCATCACCTGGGTCTGCAGTTGGGTTGTTTGGCGTTCGCTGATGTGGGCCTACCGACCGCGCGCGGCGCCAACAGACGCAACCGACACCTAAGCCGATGCCGCCAGGCCGTCGAGCACGTGGGAGAAGTGCAGGCGCAACCCTAATTCAAGCTTCATGCGCGTGTTCACCATGCGCCGGGACTCAGACATGAAACTCAGTTGCATGGGCGAGATCTCCCGCTCTGCCTGTGCGCGGCTGATGCGCGGCGGCACGGGCAGGCCATACAAGGCGGCTGCGGCGGCAAAGTAGTCTCCCATCTTCAAGGCAGCGTCGTCATTGATGTTGTAAGCGCGCTGCGGTTTGCCGCGCCACAGGGCCAGCACGCAGGCGCGCGCCAGGTCGTCGGCGTGGATGTGGTTGGTGTAGACGTCGTCTGCCGCGTCCAGCACCGGCGTGCCGTTGCGCAAGCGGGCCAGCGGCGTGCCGCCCTCGCGGTTGGGCGCATAAATGCCAGGCACCCGCAACACACTGGTGCGCACCCGCGCCGCGCGGCCAAAGAAGCGCACCGAGGCCTCGGCGTCCACCCGGCGCTGCGCGCGCGCAGTGGTAGGTGCTAGCGCCCTCACCTCATCGACCCAGGCGCCAGCGCAGTCTCCATACACGCCGCTGGTAGACGCGTACACCAGGACCGAGGGCGCCGCGCGCAGGCTCAAGGCACGCAACAGCGCCAAGGTACGCCCATCGCGGGTGCCATGGCCTGCAGGCGGCGCCAGGTGCAGCACACGGGGCGCCAAACCAGCCAGTCGGCTCAGGGTGTTCGCTTGGTCCAAGTTTCCTAAGAGCGGCGTGGTGCGAGCCGAGCGCAGCGCGGGCACGCGCGTAGGCTGGGAGGTCAGTACGCGCAAAGTGAACTTGTGCGCCAACAAACCCACCACGCGCAGACCAATGTCGCCGCAACCAACGATCAGCAAACGGTTGCGGCGAAAGCGCGCGGGCAAGGCACCCAAGGGGGATTGGATTGAGGGCAAAATCGAGGGATACCAATATAAACAGTCTTTAGGATACACAAAACGATGACCGGCAGCGCTTCTCCTTTTACCGTGACGGTCGAACCCAGCGGCACCACGTTTTCCGCCAATACCGACGAAACTCTGTTGGCCGCCGCTATCCGCCAGGGCGTGGGCCTGCCCTACGGCTGTAAGGACGGGGCGTGTGGTTCGTGCAAATGCAAGATGCTCTCAGGCTACGTGGTGCATGCCAACTTCCAGCGCAAGGCGCTCAGCGTAGAAGAAGAATCGGCCCACTTTGTACTGACTTGCTGCGCCAAGGCCCAAAGCGACGTGGTGCTGGAGTCCCGCCAGGTGACACCGGCCGGGGCCTTGCCGATCAAGAAAATGCCCACGCGGGTGAGCAAGCTACAAAAAGTATCGTCGGACGTGGTGCTGATGCAACTGCAATTGCCCGCCAACGACGCGTTTGCGTTTCGGGCCGGCCAGTACATCGAGTTCATCTTGCGTGACGGCGCGCGGCGCAGCTACTCCATGGCCAATGCGCCGCACATCGGGCCGGGGCTGGAAATGCACATCCGCCACATGCCGGGCGGGCGCTTTACCGACCTGGTGTTCGGGTCCATGAAAGAGAAGGATATTTTGCGCATTGAGGGGCCGTTTGGCTCGTTCTTTCTGCGCGAAGACTCGGACAAACCCCTGGTGTTTCTGGCCTCGGGCACTGGCTTTGCGCCGCTTAAAGCTTTGCTAGAACACATGCAGCACTGCGGCATCACCCGCCCTACTACCTTGTACTGGGGCGGCAGGCGCCCAAGCGACCTGTACATGCATGACTGGGTGCAGGCGCAACTGGCGCTGATGCCCCAGCTGCGCTACGTGCCTGTGGTGTCTGACGCATTGCCCGAAGACCACTGGAGTGGGCGCACCGGCTTTGTGCACCTGGCGGTACTGCAGGACTTCCAAGACCTCTCAGGCTACCAAGTCTACGCATGCGGCGCGCCCATTGTGGTGGAGTCGGCGCGCCGCGATTTCACGGCTAAAGCGCATTTGCCAGCGGACGAGTATTTTGCGGACTCTTTTACGTCGGCAGCTGACAAAGCAAGCTAGTCCCGCCGCACGCCGGCCGCAGAAAGGCTGCGCTGAACACGCCGCAGCCAGGTACCAGGTTTGAGCTCACTCAGCACCACGGCCAGCAGAACCAAGGCCGCCCCGGCAGTGGCGCGCGGCGTCAAGCTCTCTGCCAGCCACCACCAGGCAAACAGCGCAGCAAATACCGGCTCCAAAGCATAGACCAATGCCGCTTGTTCGGCCCGCACATGGCGCTGGGCTAGAGCTTGCAAGAAAAACATACCCGCCGATGCGACCAGGCCTAGATAAAGCAAGCCCAGCAGCACCTCGAAAGGAATACGTTCAGGCAAGGTCTGGACTGCCGCGAAACCGCTATCAGCAAACATCCAGAGCGCGCCCAGCAGCGCCATGACACCCATTTGCGCTGCCGCCAGCTGGTGCGCTTGATGCAACTGGGCCCGGCCGGATAGAAACAGCACATAAACCGCAAATGCCAAGGCGCACAAAATGGTGGCGGTATCCGCCAAAAAATGCGCGCCACCGTCAAACGACATCAGGCCAATACCCAGGCAGGCCAAAAGCGCCGCCACAAAAACCGCCCAGGACGGTCGTGCGCCCAAGGCCCAGGCCAAGAGCGGCACCATGATGACGTTTAAGCTGGTCAAAAAGGCACTACGGTTGGACGAAATAAATTGCAGCCCATAGGCCTGACCCACATAGGACAGCAGGGCCAAAGCGCCAAGCACTGTGCCGTCGCGCCAGGTGTGGCGCGGCAGCCGCCAAAAAAAGGGCGCCATGCATGCCGCCGCCAAAAAGAAGCGCAGCGCCGATATCTCCACACCGCTGAGGCTTTGGGTCGCCACTTTGAGAATGGGAAAGGTCAGGCCCCACACCAGGGTGACCAATACCAGCACCCCCAGATAGCGATTCATGCGCAAAGCGCTCAGGTGCGCCTTTATTCGCCCAGGTACGCAGCGCGCACACGGGGATCGTTGAGCATTTGCTTAGCCTCGCCGGTCATGGTGATGATGCCCGACTCCATGACGTAGCCCCGGTTTGCGATGGAGAGCGCACGGCTGGCGTTTTGCTCCACCAACAAAATCGTCACGCCTTGGGCAAACACATCCTGCACCACCTCAAAAATCTTGTCCACCATGATGGGTGACAGGCCCATGGACGGCTCGTCCATCAGCAGCACTTTAGGGCGGCTCATCAGCGCGCGGCCCATAGCCAGCATTTGCTGCTCGCCGCCGGACATGGTGCCAGCCAACTGGTCGCGGCGCTCTTTGAGGCGGGGAAAGATGGCAAACATCTTGTCGATGTCGGCCTCAATACCGGCTTTGTCGTCCCGGATGTAGGCGCCCATTTGCAGGTTCTCAATGATGCTCATGCGGGTAAACACACCGCGCCCCTCGGGCACCATGGCCAGGCCCTGCTTCACCAAATCCCAGGGGCCTTGGCCCTTAATGCTTTTTCCCAGGTATTCGATGTCACCGCCGTTGATCGGCAGCGTGCCGGTAATGGCCTTCATGGTGGTGGTCTTGCCAGCGCCATTGGAGCCAATGAGCGAGACCAGCTCGCCTTCGGCAACCTCAAAATCGACACCCTTGACGGCCTGGATACCGCCGTAAGACACCTTGAGATTGGA